>JBGOZL010000143.1:0-5889 GCA_041480185.1 Anaerolineae bacterium | reverse complement strand
TGGGGAGCAACTCCCCGGTTTTTAAAAGAATCTGCGCTTGGTGGGCTTCCGGGCTGTTGGGGTCCAAATTTATTGCCCGCCTGACAATTTCAACAGTCTTCTCTGCGTTCCCGGTGCGTTGCACCAGGCTGGCCATCATCAGGTATTCCGCCGCGGCCCGTTGCGTGTGACCGAGTCGCTCGTGAACCATCGCCAGGTATGAATGGGCGGTGATATGTTCGGGATCCAACTGGGTGACGCGCTCCCAGTTTGTGAGAGCCTTTTCTGTGTCCTGGCTCTTGATGTAAAGTTCGGCAGCATTCAAAAAAGATTGGATGGCCTGCTGATGGTTCCCAAGCCGCCCCGAAAGCTGGCCCACATTTTCCAGCGGTACCGGGTCATTGGGTGAAGCCTGGGCAGCCTTCTGGTACACCTGGAGCGACTCGTCGTAACGCTGAAGCTCGAACAGAGCCAGCCCCAGGCTTGAGAGCGCCTTGGGGTTGTTGGGGAATTCTTCGAGCGCTTTCCGGTAGGCCACGGCAGCCTTGTCCCATTGCTGATCCCAGGCCATCGAGTGGCCCATATTCATTGTTTTCTGGAAAAGATCTTCGCGTCCTGCCATGGATTTCCTTGGTGAAGTTTTAAGTCAGCGGATTTAACTCGTCCCAGTTCGTGCCCCAGCGTGCCTCGGTGGTGAGCGGGATGTCCAGCTTATACGCATTCTCCATGATGTTCCGCACCACCCGCACCAACTCATTCAATTCTGGGCGGGGACATTCCGCCACCAGTTCATCGTGCACTTGCAGAAGCATTTTGCCATGCAGACCAGCCTTTGCCAGGGCGGGTGGTATTTTGATCATGGCGATTTTCATTATATCAGCAGCGGTCCCCTGGATGGGGGCATTGATGGCTTCGCGTTCCTCGCGGGCTCTCACTACCTGGTTCACACTGCTCTTCAAGTTGGGGAAATAGCGGCGGCGGCCGAGTATGGTTTCAACGTAACCGTTCTGGGTGGCTTCCTTGCGGATGCCATCTAGATATTTTTTGACCCCGGGAAATTGTTTGAAGTACGCTTCGACAAAATCCTGTGACTCGGCCAGGGTCAAATCGGTGGTGCGCGTCAGGCCAAATGCCGACATGCCGTAGATGAGACCGAAGTTGATGGCCTTGGAATGGCGCCTCATTTCCTTCGTTACTTTTTCAAGTGGGACTCCGTATATGGCAGCCGCGGTAGTGGCATGAATGTCCTGACCGGCGCGGAAGGCGTTCAACATGGCCTGGTCACCTGCCATATGCGCCACAATGCGCAGTTCGATCTGGGAATAATCCAGCGACACCAGTACGTTGCCAGGATCGGCAAGAAAACCCCGCCTTACGCGCCGTCCCAGATCGGTACGGGTGGGGATGTTCTGCAAGTTCGGGTCAGACGAGGACAGCCGCCCGGTTACCGCAGTGGTCTGGCTGAACGAGGTGTGTACGCGGCCATCCTCCGGATGAATTTGCAGGGGCAGCGCATCCACGTAGGTGGATTTGAGCTTGGTGAGTTCGCGGTATTCCAGAATCATGTCCACCACGGGGTGCTGTCCGCTCAACTCATCCAGCACGCCAGCCGCGGTGGAGTAGTGACCCGAAGCGGTCTTGCGCCCTTTATCGGGAGGGGTAAGTTTCAAGACCCCGAAGAGCACTTCTGATAATTGTTGCGTGGAGTTGAGGTTGAAAGGTTTTCCAACCGCCTCATGGACTTGTTCCTCAAGTTTGGCGATCCGTTCGCTGAGTTCCTTTGAGAATTTGGCAAAGAAATTCTTATCGAGGGCGATCCCAGCCATTTCCATGTCGGCCAGAACCGGGATAAGGGGCATTTCGATCTCGACGAACAGGTTCCACAATTTTGGGAATCGTTTGAGTTCCTTTTCCAGGAGGGGACGCAGGCGCAGGGTGGTCTCGGCGTCCGCAGCGGCATAGGGTGCCGCCTTGGCAATTCCCACCTCTGCCATCGAGAGCTGGTTCTTGCCCGTGCCTATTAGTTCCTCGATGTGGGTCATGCTCTCGCCCAGGCGGGCATCGGACATGTTCTTCAACCCCAGATGGCGTGAAGAGGGGTCGATAACCCATTCAGCCACCATCGTATCGAAGCCCAGGGGTTCCGCGCGCAGGCCACTGCGCGCAAGCATGATGAAATCATACTTAAGGTGATGCCCGATTTTCGGGATGCGAGAATCCGTCATCGGGTGACGTAAAGCGGCAATGACCTTTTCGAGCGGCAGTTGCTTCCCGATGTTATGTCCAACCGGGATGTAGTATCCTTCCCCCGCTTTCACTGCCAGGGAAATCCCCACCAGGCTAGCGGTCATCTCGTCGGTGGAAGTAGTTTCGGTGTCAAAAGAGATGACGGATGCTTTTGAAAGTGCGTCTGCTAATGCAGCCAGGCTCGCTGCCGAATCCACCACGTTGACCTTCAGCTTCTTTTCCTGCGGATGGGACTCGGTCCCGGCGCTGGTTGCCGGGGCCGCGGGCTCGCTGAAGAGACTCATTTGCTTGGTCCCAGCGGGCGTCTCAGCAGAAGCGCCGGTTATTTTTTTAAGCTTTTCGACCAACGAGCGGAATTCCAGCTCGCGAAACAGTGACTCCACTTTGGCCGGTTCGAATACCTCGGTCCGCGCCTGCTCCAAATCGATCGTCACCGGCAGGTCGGTCCGGATAGCGGCGAGTTTGTAGCTCATGTAGGCGGATTCTTTTCCCGCTTCCAGCTTGTTTCGCCAGCGCGGCTCGATCTCCTCCAGGTGTGCATATATATTGTCCAGCGTCCCGTATTTCGCCAACAGGTTCTCGGTGGTCTTTTCGCCCACGCCGGCCACACCAGGGATGTTATCCGACTTGTCGCCGACCAGAGCCTTGTAATCCACCACCTGTTCCGGCCGGACGTGAAGTTTGTCGAGCACATCCTGGGGAGTGATGAAATTCTTGTCGTCGCCTGCCAAATATACGATGGTGCGTTCGTTGACCAGCTGGAGCAGGTCGCGGTCGCCGGTGATTATTTTGACACCCAGCCCCTGTTTGGCAGCCCAGCCTGCCGCTGAACCGAGCACATCGTCGGCTTCGTAACCTTCCATCTCGAGGCGCGGGATGTTGAAGATATCCACCATTTGGCGGATGCGCTCGATCTGGGGGCGCAAATCCTCGGGCATCTTAGCGCGCGTGGCTTTATATTCGGGGAAAATCTTATCGCGGAAGGTCTTACCGGTGTCGAAGGCGACTGCCAGATAATCTGGTTTCTCCTGCTCTAAAATTCGAAGGAGTTCCCGCGCAAACCCGTAAATTCCGGCTGTCGGTTCGCCGGTGGAGGTCAGCCAGCGCTGGCTGGACCCGCCCGCTGTGAGGGCGAAGTACATGCGGTAGGCCAGGGCATGGCCATCGATTAGGTATAAGGTTGGGGGCACGTTTTTCCGAGGGAGGCGGTTAGACACGCCGCCAAGTATTAAGCAACAGGAAATTAACGGTTATTAAGTTGAATGATCCCCTGCCGCTGACGCGTTTGGGTGATGAAATCCTTGATCAACTGCACCGGGGGTGGCTGGGAACCTCCCATGATGAGATAGCCAGGCGCCCAGAAATCACCGGAGGGGTTCTCCTTCTTAAAGCGCGGAAACTCGGCGAAAATTCTTTCAGACGTATGCTGGCGCAAGATCCGCATCAGGTAGGCTGGAGAGGTAGCCGGCGGCACGTTGACGATCCACTGCAAATGTTCGGGTCTGATCGAAATATACTCGAGCCGCCAGGCGAAGGCGATGCAAATATGCGGCACCCATTCCCCCAGCTTGTTCAACAGGTCGCCGGTCATGTGATGCTGGGGGAAACGCGGCAGGAGCAGGCAGGCATAGTCCAGGTTGTAAACCGCGGGATTGACGGGTTCCAGGACGATCTTGCGCGCCACTTCGGGCACCGGGTTCTGGGGCGTCTCCTCGATGGTTTCCGGAGCTGGCTCGGACTTGCGGATTTTAATTTTCCGGGTGACCTCCTGGGATTGAAGGGTCTCTTCAGGAGGGGCAGTCAGGGGCTCGCTCTGGTCGGTGTCCACCAGCATCCTGAAGCGCGCAGCAGGGGAAGGTTGGCGGCTTAACTGTGGTGTTCCAACGTCCTGGACCGGGATCGCCGCATTGAAATTTTTCCTAGGCGCTTGTTCGGAGGATCCGAAGTCATATCCGGACCCAACCGGGAGATCCAGGCGCGGGTTGCGTGCCGGGGCGCCGGGGTGATGGCCCGCACCCGGGGTCGGGTCTTGTTCGCTGTCCGCCAGGTCCTCGTCCGATGATTCATCGGAAGGGCTGGTCGAGAGGGAGTGTACCAATTGGGAGGCCTGGGTTCGGATGGTACTGAAGGGTGTTTCGGCATCGAAAACCAGCGCCAGGACCATTCCTTCAGCCAGGCGTGTGGCATACAGCATGTGCTCAGCGTCGGTGGAGGCCAGGCGCACAAAGCGCACCAGGTCGTTCTCCTCATCGTGGTCCCAGTAACGCGAGAGGGTGGCAGCCAGTTCGTGGGCCGCTTCCTGGGGTAATTGCCCCGCATAAGCCCACAATTGGTCGGTTCGGGTGATCATTGCCGCCTGTGCCGAAGATTCGAGTGTCAGCCTTGTAAGGTGCTGAGCAGCCCGATTTACATCTGAAAGCCAGGGCAGGTCGGTGTTTGCGTCGCCCTTTTTATGAGAGATTGGTTCTGGTATGGCAGAGGGGGGGAAGTAATTCTCCATCATCTCCCGCAGGTCAGGCGCGTAAAATGGTTTGGATAGGTAATCCCGCGGGAAAAGTTCTTCGAGGGCTGAATGCCAGCCCGCTTCTGAAATGACTACAAAAATGATTTGTGGGTTGACCTGCCGCAGCTGGGACCCGATTTTGAGCAAATCGGTTTCAGCCAGGGATGTGTCCAGGAATGCCAGCGCAGGTTTTAATTCCCGTGCATATACTGCGGCTGCTCCCTGCTCTCCGGTCACGCGCACAACATACCGCCGCGTCTCCTCCAATATCTGGCGGATATGTTCCCCAAATGGGATGTCTGACGTGATGATGAGTACAGGCGTTGACATCTTTGATAAGTTTATCACGAGCCTCTAAGGGAGGCAACCCTATAAAATGGGAAAAGCCGTGCTAAAATACCAAGGTCCCGTGACAATACCCTGGTTGAGAACTCGCAGCTTTCGAGCCCTGTGGCACAGGGCTTTTGAAAAAAATACTTTTAGAAGTAGAAGAGAGAAATACCCCCATGATCAAACCCGTCCACTCCCTGAAATTCTACAAAATATGCTCTGTCGCAGTTTTGATCGTAGTTACAGGCGTTTCATGCCTGCCGGCTGCGGACGCGCCAGCCCCCACCCCGGTCCTGCAAACAGTGGAGGTGACCCGCGAAGTAACCCAAGTGGTAACCCAGGCGGTGACCCAGGAAGTGACCCAGGAAGTGACCCGGATCGTCGAAGTGCCCGTTCCCGTCACGGTTACCCCCACCCTGACACCCGAAATCTCCCTGACCCCTTCCCTTACCAGCACGATCACCCGCACACCAACCATCACCCCCACCCCTGAAGCGCCGCGTGTCACCGTCCTGGTACATGCCGCCTGCTATTATGGTCCCGGGGATGTCTATCTTTACAAATACGGACTGCTCGCGACCAGTTGGATGGAGGTCATCGGACGCAACCTGGACGGGACGTATCTTTGGGTTCAGGGAGGCGATCACAAGAACCCCTGCTGGATGAGAGCCGATCAGGCTCAATTCATTGCAGGTGGCGATGTGAATAATTATAATATTCCCGTCGCTTACTCAATTCTGCCCTATTCTAACCTTTACAAACCGCCCACTGCAGTCAAAGCCATCCGCTCGGGGAATAAGGTCACCATTTACTGGAACGCCGTCTGGATG
>JBGOZL010000142.1:0-5894 GCA_041480185.1 Anaerolineae bacterium | reverse complement strand
GGGTGGCAGTCATTGCAGGTTGCCCCTTGATGAGCGATACAGTTGTTATCGCCGCAGGTGCCGGCGGGATGCGGCAGGTTGAACTTGGCAGGAATCCAGGCTGTGGTGGTATGGCACTGGTCGCAAGTCATGCCCGCGAACAGCCCGGCATGGTAGGTTGGGTCGGGGTGACAGGAAACACACGTCGTCGGGAGAACGGTAAAAACGGCATTGGTGTGGCATTTTGTACAAGCCAGCCCGGCATGTGCACCGGTCAATGGGAATTTCGTCAGCGCATGGTCGAACGTGGCGGGCAGCCAGCCCTGGGTGGTGTGACAGGTGCCGCATCCATTGCCAAACTGGCCTTTGTGTGCGTCATCCTTTGTATGGCAGCCGGCGCAGTCCTGGGGGGTCGCTTTCAGGTCAGCGATGCTTCGTGCCCCCCTATGGCAGCTTCCGCAGTCCAATGGGACATGTTTCCCGGTCAGTTTAAAGGTGACGGCGGCATGGCTGAAAGCGTGACCGTAGCTGTCGATCCCATCGTGGCAAGCCAGGCAGTTATCACTATAAGCCTGCAAGTGTGATTGCATGAAATCAGCCTTGATCTGCTGGTGGCAGGTTGTGCAGACGGCCTGGTCAAACCTGATATATCCGTTTGCGTGGCAGGTCTTGCAAATAAACGCTGACCCATCTGCCTGCTTTTGGTGGGCGGTGAGCGCATACCCGAATGCATCATGTGAAACGTCGATCATGGACAGGTCGGTTAACGCTGCTGTAGCCCCTCGGTGATCCGGGTGGCAGTCCCGGCAGGTCATGCCGGGTTTGTTAACCAATTGATCACCATGCAGGGTGGTCGGATTCCCTTCCTGGGCCGCAACATCCGTATGGCACAGCACGCATTTATCGGCCATCGTCGTCGTTTGCCAGAACGCAGCATGGCAGGCGGAACAATTCGCTGCAAGATCTGCGTGGGAAGTGGCACCTACCAATGGTGCCCCTGCCTGGGCATTGAGCGCTCCAGGATTAAAAAGGGTGCCTCCGCGCATCATTCCTATCCCGAAGACAACCAAAATACTCAGCATCGACGTGACAATGCCGGGAACTGTAAGAAATCCGTAAGGTTTCTTATCCATCATTCCCATCGTTCTACCTTTATCGCCTGTCTCCTCCCCCCTTGGTCTTTAACCAGAAATCCATTACGGATTGCCCTGGCTGGGCGTTGGGCTGCAATAACTGATTCCGGATGGGGCTAATATCCACCTGGGCATTGATCAAATCTCGTAATGGGCGGGATAATCTCTGGTCGCCCATCACCAGTGCTCCTAGCAACCTCTGCTCGCCAACGACCAGGCGCAGGTGGCTTGCATCGGTGCTGCTTTCCGAGGCGATGGTGTTGGGCAACTTCTGCCAGGTTTCGCTGGAGCCGCGCATGGTGTAGACCTGCCCTTCATCGCGACCGCTGCCGATTGCGCCGATAATAGTCGTCATCACTCCTGCCAGGAGCAGGACATTGGTGGCAACCGTCCGTCGATATATTTCTTTCTTTCCAGTCATATTAATCGCAGCAATGCGACCCTGCTTCCGCCCGGGATACCAGAGATTGTCTATGGAATAACGACCGCTGATCGGGTCGTAAATTTGGGCTACGTCGCCAGCCGCATAGACGTCAGGTGCACTGGTTTCCAGATACTCATTCACCAGGATGCCCCGCTCGGTTTTCAGTCCTGCTCCCTGTGCCAGCTCCATGCGTGCTTTTACTCCTATTCCCACCGCTACCATGTCACATTGCAGAGTTTTGCCGGTGGAGGTGCGAACCCCCGTAACCCTGCCGCGCTTGCCAAGGATCTCGGTGATCTCGGTATTATGGTGAAGAGTGACCTCATCATGAGCAAGAGGTCGCTCGACCATGCCGGATTCAATTTCGCCGAGAACATTCGACCAAAACCAGTCGCCACGCGCAGCAGGTAATGGACCTTGACGCCCCGGGCGACCAATCCCTCCACCAATTCGATGGCAACCACGCCTCCGCCCACCACCACCGCAGCCTTGGTACTCCGCACCATCGAAAGGATCTTGCGGGTATCTTGCAGGTCATCCATTTTAACCAAACCCTGCAAGGTTGCTCCCGGAACATCCAGGGGAACCCCGCTGGCACCGGTGGCAAGCAGCAGACGATCATAAGCCACCTTCCCGGATGTATTGATATTGATTGTGTGGGATGAAGGATCGATCTGGGTAACCAGCCCCTTGAGGTGCTCTACATCCAGGTTCAGCTTGCCTTTTTTGGAAAACAGGAACAACTGTTTTTCAGGGATCTCGCCGGTCAAATAATATGCCAGACCGGGACGAGAGTAGAAGCCATAAGGATCGTCGCTGACAAGTACAATTTCAGCTCCCCGGTCCATCGTCCGCAATGTTTCAGCAGCCGTATAACCTGCTATTCCCGTCCCGATGATTACGTGACGGGTCATTTTTGCCTCCCGGTGAACAGTTCGGTTTTCTCAAAATGCAGCACACCGCGTGGGCACCGTTCCACGCATTCCCCACAGGTCAGGCAATAGGAATCTTCAACATCCTTCCCCAGCCAGGCATAGAAACGGACGTCTATGCCGATGGGACAATTGAATGAGCAGATCCCGCATTGGATGCAGCGTTCCGGGTCGGGGACGACATGCCCGGTAACCAGGGTTTTGACATGCTGAGTTTCGTTGCTTATCGGAAAGGTCATATTGTGACGAAATTCCTAAGTGCTATTATATATCCCCCAACCAATATTGCCATTGGTGTATATTGGCATATATTATTGCAGAGTCTATTCCCAACCACTCTCTTTTTTCTTTATTTATCGGCCTGACTTGATCGCCTGGCTGGCAACCCGGTCCACCAGTCCTGGGGCGATCAACTTCAACCATTGCCCCAGCTTGCCGCGCAGGGTCATGACCACTTCCCGCTTCCGCCTGGTCATCGCCGCGACCATCAGCCGGGCGCATGTTTCCACTGGCATCACTTGCCCTTCCCGCACCGGGCTGGTGACCAGCGGTTTCCCGTCCGGACCCAGGGCTCGGGCGCGCACTTTCGAGGCCACAAAGCCCGGGTAGATCATGGTGACGCTCACTCCATAAGGCTCCAACTCTATCCGCAGGGAGTCGAAGAAACCCGTCATGGCGTGTTTGCTGGCTGCGTAGCCGCTGCGGGTGGGTACACCGGACTTGCCTGCCAGGCTGGAAACGCCCACGATCAGTCCTTTTGATTTCTTCAGATAAGGGAGGGCATAATGGGTGCAATACATGCTCCCCAGGTAATTGACACGAATGATCTGATCGAAGATGCCCAGGTCGCTTACCTCTTCGAAATTACCCCACATGGTGATACCGGCGTCATTGACCAGCGCATCAATACTCTTGAATTCTTCCACAGTGCGCTGCATTAGGTCCGCGCATTGGGATGGGATGCTGACATCCGTTGGGATGGCGATGGCTTTGCCTCCCCGCTCCAGGCATTCAGCTTTTGCCGCCTCTAGGCGTTCTCGATTCCTGGCTGCCAGTACCAGCCAGGCTCCTTGCTCGGCAAGTTGGTGAGCGAGTTCCCGTCCAATGCCGCTCGAGGCGCCGGTGATAATCACGACTTTATCCTTGAAGGCTGGTATGTGCATATATTCCTCCAGATTCAGAAAGTAAAGAATTGATTATAATCCGGCCTTTTGAAGTGCTTGTTCGCATGTGTGTAAAAAAAAAGATTCAATAAATTCTCATTTTATTTTTGATTCGATATGCTATTATATTGGGGTTGGTCATATAAAGGTAATTAACCCAAAGGAGGTATCCATGTCCAAGATCATCCGGCAAACTGTCACCTTCAAGGCCACCCCGCATGCTGTTTACGAAGCCCTGATGGACTCGAAAAAACACGCTGCCTTTACAGCCGGCAAAGCCAGCATCAGCCGCGTGGTGGGCGGAAAATATTCAGCTTACGATAATTACATCACTGGGAAAAATGTGGAACTGGTGCCTGATAAAAAGATCGTGCAGGACTGGCGCGCTGTGGACTGGCCTGAAGGCTTTCTTTCACGCGTGACATTCAAGTTTACCGCCATCCCGAATGGTACCCGGCTCGATTTTACTCATTCCCATATCCCGGATGGCACCGAGGAAGAGTTCAAGCAGGGTTGGATCGATAATTATTGGGAGCCGATGAAGCGCTACCTGGAAAAATAATGTGACCCCCAATCCGCTCCCGGCCAACCTTAAACTAAAAGCCGGGCCAAAGGCTGCATAAATGAACGCACGGCGTATCTGCAGGAACTATACCCTCTTCCTGAAGACGTGCAGCTGTCTGACCATCTGGATTGGAAGTTCCATTGGCTGCAGGTTTTTATAAAAAAAAACGAATATGAGTTGGTTTCCATGCTGCCGCGCATTCTTGCTTCACTCCGATCTGAGAGCATCCTCTGGGTTAACTTCCCCAAAGGCAGTTCGAAGATAAAGATCTATCTGACCCGTGATAAGGGCTGGGACTCCCTGCGAGGGTCGAACATGAAGTGGATAAACCTGGTATCTCTCAACGCCACCTGGTCAGCCATCAGCCTTCGTCCATACTGCGAGAGCGAAGTGCGACAGCCGTTTCGTTGATGGTTTCGGGCTAACATGAATGGGTTTCCTCTGAAAGTTTTCATGGCGATAAATATCTTCGCCATCCGGATCAGCCGGGGGCGTATCGGCAGCCATCTCGGCACACAGACCATCCTCCTGCTGCATACCACGGGACGCCGGTCGGGCCGGCCAATCGTCACCCCCATCGCTTATTTCTTCACGGATGGATTTTACTTTCTGGTGGGTTCCAACTGGGGCAAGGACCACAACGCCGCCTGGTACCATAACCTGCTGGCACGCCCACGCACCACGATCGAAGTAAGGGGAAGAAACATCCAGGTCGAAGCACGTACTGCGGAAGGTGCAGAATACTATCGCCTATGGAAATATGCCATCGATCATCACCCGCCCTACTTGCACTACAAAGAAATGACCACCCGCCATATCCCGATCGTGGTGCTGCAACCGGTTTTATAAAGTCGAGGAACTAAACGCGTGCGAATCCTGTTTAGCAGAAGGGAGAATCAGATCCGCCATGCAGAAAACAGCCTTATTCCTCATTTCACTACTTATGCTCACTTCATGTGGGCCGGCTCCTCAAGTGACCGGAGCCATGTCTGACTGCCGCCTTACATTGGATGCCATCTCCGCCTTGACGGGTGGGTTGGAAATCCCTGCCAATTTCCAGACCCATGATCCGGTCAAAAAAGGGGGAGAATTCGATGTGATGCAGTACTTCAGTGTCCTCGATCATCTGTCGATGCAGCCGGGGTATGTTCTGGACTACGTCTATCATTTCGATGGGATGGGCGGCTCCCCGATCCTTTATGTCCGCCCGGCCAGCCAGCCACCTTACGCCACTGAAGCCGACCTGTCAGACCTCGACGAGAAACCAGGTTACCTGGATTACATCCAGACTGACGATACTCCCGAAAGTTATTTCCAGCTCGCAGTGCTTTCTGTGACAAGTAGTAAGTTCTATTTATATTGGCACGCCAACTACAGCGATTCGCAAATCATTTGCAAGAAAGTTGATGTAACCGACATTGTTTCCAGCTTGGATGGAGACTTCGGTTACCCAATTTCACCCATCTCGCGTATCCGCGCTGCATTATTGAGGGGTGTTGGTCCCGTAGTCAATATCAGCGATCAGACAGCAGAAGTCCGAATTATGACGTTTACCCGGTGGGGTGGGTTCTACCAGCAAATCTTCACGATCAGCCGATCCATGCCACACACCTTTTTGGATGTACAGGAAAAGAATATTATCCCTTACGATTGCGGAGTGATGTTCTAGGAACTCAAAAAACCTGATTAGAGAATCCG
>JBGOZL010000141.1:0-5943 GCA_041480185.1 Anaerolineae bacterium | reverse complement strand
TGGATCCTCGGACCGGAAAGGTCTGGGCCCGGGATCCGGCCAAGCAGCCGTATCTGTTCTGCCATCGGAATGGAATCCCGGTGGTGGGACAGGTGGCCTTGCAAGATGGGGATATGGTGCAAATCGCGCTGGCCCAGCAATTTCTCTATTTGACTTCCGATGCAACCGTCCCGCTGGTGGAATCCGAAAATGCTTCAGGACGCTTACGACTGGACCAGCGTTCGCGGCGGGTGTGGGTGGATGATCAGCTAATCGATCCACCTCTTTCAGCCTTGCAATTCCACGTGCTGCGGGTGCTCTCAGAAAACGAGGGGCAAGTGGTGGACCGGCATCAACTTGTCAGCGAAGCTTGGGGCGATGAGCAGGCAGTGGGGGTTTCAGACCAAGCACTGGATGCACTCCTGCGTCGCCTGAGGGACCGGATCGCAACCATTGATCCGGAGCACACTTACATCCATACCCTAAGGGGTCACGGAATCCGGCTGGATAATCCACCAATTATTGAATAGTTGGAAAACTTCCGCATGTCCATTTCTGCGGAAGTTCCTGTTTTTAACCCAAGTTTTTTTTCATTGAAAACTTTAATATAGCGCGGTAGATGATCTGCAGTTTTTCCAGCATCTGAGCCTCCTGGCCGGCTGGTTTTCCGCTGGCTTGTTCCTCGCTACGCGAGATCACGCTGGCGACAATGGAGCTGAATTCGGGGGTGATTTCAGCGGCATGCTGTTCGATCAATTTGTTTAATTCAGTCTCATCCGGGGCAGCGAGCATTTCCTCCAGTAAAGCCAATTCCGGAGGTGGAGCACTGACTTGCTGCAACACGGCTGCAACCTGCTGGAGTTTTGGCATCTGGACGGCGTCATTCTTTTTGTTGGCATCTTGAAGGGCGCGATTTAACACCTGGACAAAAACATCGTTTATTTCATCCAAATGATCGGTAGTTGCCTGCTGGATGTTTTCAGCAGCCAATAATTGATCCAGCAACGCGACGGCCCGTTTGTAATCTTCCTCAGCGCGCTGATCAATCTTGCGAGTGATCTCGAGCAGTTTTTCACGAAGTGACTCCAGCTTTTTTTTCTCCTCGCCGGATTCCTTGTCAATGCGCTCGGTAAGGCTTTGGAAGAACAAGTAATCCAGGCCTGGCCGGGTGAAGCTAACCAAGGCATTCAAACGGTCATCGTTAGGAGCTTCGATCAGGATGCTGAGCAGCTTCTCGCGGTCGAGGCCTTTACCGGCAGCCTGCAAGGTCTTAAGCGCCTCCTGGATCTCGTTGGTCTGTGTCTCCAGCTTACGTCCGTAATCAGTTTCAGCAAGGAGTTGTTTCTGGATCTCCCCCATCGTTTTATTGGTCTGTTCTTGGCCCGAGGCGAGAGTGCTTTCCAGCAGGCGGCTGAAAATGGAAAAAAATTCGGCATCAAGCATGGAACCATTTTGTTTAATGATCTCCGAACGGACCTCGGCCGAGCTTGCAGTTAGCAAGCGTTCCACCAACGAAACGCGTTTTTGCTGCGACTGGATCATTTCAGGGGTGATCCCGTCTGCGCCGAGGATGCGCTCTAGAAGGCTCTGGTAGGTGAGGAAACTCTGGGGGCGCAGGAGGTAGGCTTTACGTTTTTCAGGGGTCAGGCGGTTGGTGACCTGGGTGATGAGCGGACCGATGAGTTTTTCCTGTTCGTTGACAGGCACGCCCAATTCCCCTGGAAAAAAAGTGAACAAAAGTTCCTTATCGGCGTCGTGGTAGACGACCGGGGTGGCTATTGGTCCGTTGTAGCCACAGGATTGGCAAACAGCATAATTTGAAACGCTGCCAAGGAGGCGTTGTTTTGCGCCGGGATCGGAGGTTATGTCAAAGAGCTGCTCAATTTGAGCGACGACCGGCTGACGGCAGCGCGGGCAGGGGATCTGAGTCTTTTGAGGAGGCATGAATATTCTCGATTTATTGTAGGATGGTATTTCCAAGGAAACAGGCTATCTTACCCCATTTCGCGCGAACGCGGCAGGGAAAAGCAGATGCGGGCTCCGGTGCCTGGTTGAGGGTCCACCCAAATGCGCCCGCCATGGGCTTCGACAACGGCTTTGGCAAGATAAAGCCCCAGACCAGCGCCTTTTGTTTTTCGGACAGCCTGGTCCGAGCGGTAAAAGCGGTCGAAGATATAGGGAATGTCGGAGGGGTCAATCCCTGGCCCCTGGTCGCTGACGGTAACGATCACCTGTTCGGGGCGAACCTGCCCACTTATGCGGATCTCGCCTCCGGGGGCATATTTAATGGAATTCGAGACGAGATTGGAGATGACCTGGGTAATGCGGTTCTCGTCAGCGAGGATAACGGGGAACTTTGCAGGGAAGTCGACCACAATGGTGTGATGGTCGGTCTGGGTGCGGAAACGTTCCGCCAGCCGTTCGGCGAGGGTGGGGAGGGAAATGTCGGACAGGTTGGGGGTGAGCCCGCCAGCTTGCAGCCGTGAGGCGTCCAACAAGTCCTCGATCATAGCGGCGAGATGGTCGGCTTCTTCCTCGATCACAGTGAGACTGTCCTTAATAATAGCCTTATCCCATTTTGCGTCTTCACGACGCAGGGTGGAAACGTAACCCTTGATGAGCGCCACGGGAGTCTTGAGCTCATGGCTGACGATCGAAACAAAAGTGTTCTTGATCTGTTCCGCATTGCGAAACTTGGTGATGTCGCGCACGGTGGCAATGATATTTCGCAGCGTCCCGTTGGCGGCGAGGAGCGGAGCATAGGTAATCCCGACCGGCAAGGCCGGGGGTTCCGGGCGCTCGAGATCACCTTCCACGTAGAGGTAGGCGTTGGTGGTCAGAGGCCAGCCGGTTGCCTCAGATTCCTCGAGGGTGAGCCCCTCCGGGCGGCGTGCCCAGCGGATGATGTCAGCATGGGCGTTTGACTGAATCTCGGCGCGGGGGCGCCCGTAAAGTTTTTCGAAGGCGATGTTACAACGTTCGATGGTATGGTCCGCGTTTAGTATTAGGATACCATCCGCGGCGGAATCTACCAGGGCGTCGAGGCGGCTTTTTTCGTAACTGATTTGGGTGTAGAGCTGGGCGTTATAGACTGCGATGGCGGCCTGGTCTGCGAATGACTGGAGGAGCAATTTATCGTTGGCGGAAAACAGGTCGGGGTAACTGCGGAAGATAAAGAGGACGCCAATGACCTGTCCATGGGCCGCCAGGGGAAGGCCAACCCCATTCAGCAGGCCCATGCTGGCGGTGTAGGTGAGATCCTTCAGCATCCGGTTTAGTTCGATCAAGTTGAGTTCAGAGGCTTTCTCTTCAGCCAGGAGGGGTTCGAGGTAACTGAGGAAAGCGGGGGGAATGCCATGAGCGGATGCCACGCGCCAACCTCCGGTCTCTTTTAGGGCTAAGATGCCGGCCTGCCCGGCCAGCATTTCTATGGAAATACGGAGAATGCGCGCCAACAACTTATCCAGGTCGAGTTCCTGGGTAAGAGCGCGAGATATTTCAAGCAGGTAGTCACGTTGACGGACGCGGAAATCAGGAAGCATGGCAGGTTTGAATGACTTGTAAGCTGAGAATATTTTATCACCGAGGGGGGCGGGAACTGTCAGATTTGTGTCCCCGGTTTGTTGGAGGAGTATAAAAATAAGATTGAGGATTGGAAACAGCTTTTACCGCGAAGAATGCAAAGAAATTTACCAAGGGAGACCAGGAAGGGTGTTTTCCAACGATAAGAGGAGATTGCTCCTTCAAGGGCAATTACGCAAAATCGTGCGCGAAAACGACTACAAACGAGTGACTGTTTTTGGGGCATTAATTTTAGATGACGCCTGTGTATAACTCTATGCCAGGGATTACCATCGACGACTCCGGTCGTTGAAGTGGCCGCCTACCAAAGGGGATCCCGACGGGATGCTACGGAATGCTTCGCGAATAGCGATTTACGCCCGAGGGGGTACTTCGCAAAGGCCTCCTCCTTAAAGGGGACTAAGTCGGCGCATTGTTCCCAAGGAACAAACGAGAAACGAATACATCTCGATGTCTTTCCAATTAGCATTTCTGGTTGGCGAGATTGTTCCGCGGAACAAGCCCAAAACGAATAAAACTTGCCAGGTTCTGAAACGGCCCATGCAAATTCGCGTGTAAATTTATTAATTTTCGAGGAACGAATAGTCCTGTGTTTGGCAACTAATGTCACCAAACCAGCTGCCCCACGGGAGTGCTTCGTGAATGGCGGCTGACCCCTGGGAGTACTCCGCTAGCGCCACCTCAGCTCGTAAGGTTATTAAGGTACGAAAATTAACATAGCAACAAGAAATTACCAACACAGTTAAATAAATATTATAGAAAAAATGTTCTATTAAGTCAAGAAGGAGGTTTCCGAGGTGTTTTGATTGGCTGTTGACCCACACTGGAATTACTTATATAACAGTTTCATCGCCGTCATACGACCGTCTGAGTTTTTAAATGTTTATCTGGTTTATTTGGTTTGGGTCTTGATGCCCATCAACTATTATTCGTGTATTCCTTGGATGCACTGAAGGTTTCTCAATGAGCCAAAATGAAGTAACAAAGGTTGGGTCAATAAAATATTTCGTTCCGACTACGAGCATCAGAAGGAGAAAAACAATCGTATATAAATAACTCGCCCTGGAGCGTAAACCCGGGGTGAGTTATTTTGTTGTGTCAAACAGCTTACTTTACTTCTTTTTCCGCCAAGGATAGGGCCTCTTCAAAGATCATAAGTCCCTCGTCCACTTCTTTCTGGGTGATGCTCAAGGGCGGGGCGAAGCGCATGACACTCTTTCCGCAACTGAGTAGGATTAACCCACGTTCGAAAGCAAGGTCAACGATCCTGGAGCATAGTTCATCAGCGGGGACCTTGCTCCTGCGGTCCTTGACGAACTCCACACCGATCATCAAGCCGAAGCCGCGCACGTCGCCAATGGAGGAGTGGCGCGCCATAATCTCGTGCAGGGCGTCCAACATATATGTGCCCACTGTGGCAGCATTTTCAAGGTACTGGTTTTCGATCAGGTCGATGGTTGCCAGGGCGGCAGCGCAAGCGAGCGGGTTTCCACCGAATGTGTTCCCATGTGCGCCACGCGGCCAGTCCATGACGGAATCACGGGCGATGCAGGCACCAATGGGCATGCCAGAGGCGATGCCCTTGGCAGTAGTGAGGATGTCGGGTTCCACGTCAAAATGCTCGATGGCCCACCATTTGCCGGTGCGACCCATGCCAGACTGGACCTCATCGGCGATGAGTAGAATATTGTGTTTATCACATAATTCCCGCAGGGCGGGGAAAAACCCGGCAGGAGGAACGATGTAGCCGCCCTCGCCCTGGATGGTTTCAACCAGGATGCCGGCGACCTCATCAGGCGGAACGATATGCCCGAAAATCTCATCCTCGATATAGCGGACGACCGTTTCACCGTAATCCTCCCCGGACTGACGGTCCAGGATGGGACGGTAGGGATTCGGGAAGGGAGCGTGAACGACGCCGTTCATAAGGGGATAAAAACCACGGTGGTAGGTGGTCTTGCTGGCGGTGAATGTCACTGCGCCCATCGTGCGGCCATGGAAGGCGCCAGTGAAGCCGACGAAATTCGTGCGACCGGTGTGATATCGGGCTAATTTAATGGCAGTCTCGACAGCCTCAGTGCCCGAATTGGTCATGAACGACTGAGCTTCTTCTTCAAAAGGAGCGATCTCGTCGAGCTTTTCTCCCAGGGCGATCCATTTCTCATGATAAAAATCCGAAGAAATATGGATAAATTGCTCAGCCTGTTCTTGGATTGCCTTGACCACCTTGGGGTGGCTGTGACCGGTGGAGACGACGGCGATCCCGGCAGCAAAATCGAGGAAGCGATTCCCGTCCACGTCCCAGACCTCGGTGCCCTTGCCATGGTCCATGACGAAAGGGACCCCACGCGGGTAAGAGGGGGAAATGACAGCCGAATCGCG
>JBGOZL010000140.1:0-5945 GCA_041480185.1 Anaerolineae bacterium | reverse complement strand
TGACATTTCCAAAGTTCATCAGAACGCGTCCAAGTTGATCCGCAGTCCGGTAACGCTGGGAAGGTTCCTTGGACAGGACCTTTTTAAGTATTTGTTCAAGCGTTGGTGATATTTCTGGGAGGATTTCACTCAACAACGGCGGCTCCACTTCGACATGCTGGCGGGCAAGGTCGGAGTCGGTGGTAGCCAGGAAGGGCAGCGATCCAGTCAACATCTCGTACATGATGATGCCAATGGAATAAACGTCTGAGGCTGGGGCTGGCGCTGCTCCGGAGGCTTGTTCGGGTGCAAAATACTGCGGCGATCCCCAGACTACATCCATTTGCTCTTCGGGAATAATGGTGGAGAGGGCCCGGGCGATCCCAAAATCGGCGACTTTGAGCCGCATATCCGGAGTCACCAGCATATTTTGCGGTTTCACGTCACAGTGGACCAGCCCGGCCCGGTGGGCGTAACCAATTCCTGCGCAAGCCTGGATGAGCAGCGGCAGGGCCTCTTCCGGGCTGAATCGCACGCGCTGTTTGATCAGGGTCTTCAAATCCTTGCCCGGGACGTATTCCATGACAAGGAATAATTGACCGTTATCCAGACCAAAATCATGCATGGTGACGATGTTTGGGTGAGACAGGTTGGCAGCCGCCCTGGCTTCCATGCGGAAGCGTTCCTGGAAGTCCGGGTCGGCTGAGTAATTCTCGCGCAGCACTTTAACCGCCACCAGTCGTTCCAGCATTAGGTCTTGGGCGCGGTAGACAATTGCCATACCCCCTTTGCCAATCGGTTCTAGCAATTGGTAACGTTTATTAAGTAACTTCGGCTCGTCCATAAGTTGACCGGGAGAGATTATAACACGCTGCTTTAACGGTTCATTCCCTCCCGCCCAAAGTATAATATGGGCATGGCAGACACACTGCTTATCTACAACCCGGCCGCGGGACGCATCTCTGTGCGCCCATTTATCAGCGGAGTGATCCGCACTCTGAGCGATTATGGCTGGCGTGTGGAAGTGGCAGAGTCTCTCGATGGTCGGCATACCACGCAACTGGCCCGCATGGCTGCCAGCGAAAATTTTCGCGCCGTTTTTGTAATCGGCGGTGACGGAACCGTCGGCCAGGCTGCCTCAGGCTTGATCGGTTCAAAGACTGCCCTAGGTGTTCTCCCTGCAGGCTCAGCCAATGTTTGGGCGCTGGAGCTTGGCATGAAAGCCTTCATTTGGCCACGCTGGCGATTATTGCGAGAGAATGCCCGCCTGCTTGCAGAGGTGGAACCCTGTGCTATGGACGTGGGGTTATGCAACGACCAGCCCTTTATGATGTGGGCAGGAATCGGCCTGGATGCACTGACCGTGAAAAAATTGGAGCCCCGCAAGCGCGTCGAGAAATATCTTGGTGTGCCTGAATATTTTGCCACCACTGTTTGGAACGCAACTCTTTGGCATGGGATGAATTTGCGCATCCGCGCGGATGATAAACATGTCGAGGGCCATTACCTGCTGGCAGTAGCCAGCAATATACGACACTATGTTGGTGGTTTAGCCGAGATATCCCCCAAGGCATACCTGGATGATGGTCTGATGGATTTATGGTTGTTCTCCGGTTCGACCTTGGCGGATGCCTTCCGCCATTTCTTCGACATGCAGTCGGGGCGTCACATCACATCGGACCAAGCCCGCTGTATTCCCTTTAGCAGAGCTTCCATCGACTCCAGCACACCTTTCTCCCTCCAAATGGATGGTGAGCCTATGCTGGGCACGCAGCAGGCCTCCCTCGAAGTGCTACAGCGGAGTTTGCAGGTACTGATTCCTCCAGACGCCAGGTATTTGCTTTCCGGTGAAAAGGTATAATTAACCCCCGGAGCGGGAATCCTCCCAGGCATTTCGGGACATTTTCCCCTTGAAATCCACTTCCTAATTTGGTTCTCTCCCCATTCTCGAGTTTGCTTTTTCCTGCATCCAGAACATCAATGAAAAACATTTTGAATGGTAAGGTCCTGATCGCGGTGCTGGTCATTGCCGGTGTTTTGCTGTTCTCCACCATCGCCTACATTCTGGTGAGACGTCCTGCTGCAACGCATCCAGACCTGACGCCAGCCTCTGCCATTTTGACCATTATCCCTGCCCCCACTTCCACCCCGCACTTCATTCCTCCCACGGTGACACCGTTTCCTCCCACCCCAACTACATCCCCAACCCCAGCACCGGGTCAGTTTGCAGTTGGCGTGTACGTCCTGGTTATCAACACGGGTGGAGAGGGATTGAATATCCATGCAGAGCCAAGCATAAATGCAAAGGTGCTTTTCTCCGGGAATGATGCCGAAGTGTTCCTGATCACTGATGGTCCACTCGATGCCGAAGGTTTCACCTGGTGGCGCCTCAGCGCCTCCTACGATGCAACTCGCACCGGATGGGCTGTGCAGAATTATATATCGGTCATCCCGTCACATTAAATATTTTCGAAGAGACAGACATGAAACCCCTCTCCATAACTGCCAACCGAGGGAAAAAAGAATTCTCTGTTATCTGGGACGACAACCATGTCAGCCTGTATCCGTTTTCCCTGCTGAGGGCTGGCTGCCCATGCGCAGAATGCCGCGGTGGTCATGATAAAATGGGCGATACCCCCGATCCTTCCACTTTCACCAAGGAGCTGCCTGACTCCCCCGCCACCCACATCCTCACTGTCCTGCCAGTTGGTTCGTACGGCATTACCCCTGTTTGGGAGGACGGACACGACGCAGGGATCTACAAGTGGGAATACTTGCGGGCATTATGTCCATGTGGAGAATGTCGGAAATAATAAACCGGCGGCAGGGTACCTGCCGCCGGTTTCGCTTCATGATTGAAATTTCATTTTGGTAAACTGACTGGCATTTGTTCCCGTATCGACTGAATCTCCTCCCGCAGTGCCTTCACTTCCTGCTCAATCTGCTCGCTATGTCGGGAAATTTTTCGGAGGGTCTTGAAGAGCAGCCAAACAAGCAGAATCGGTATGCACAAAATGATTACGTTGAAAACGATGACCAATATCTCACCCAAACCAAATGAGTTAAACATACCCTGCACCTCCTTCAATATATATTGTCAATCATGGTGTCTTCGTCGGCGTCCAGGTGGGAGTCAGCGTAGGGGTGAAAGTGGGCGTGATTTTAAGATGCTGAAAAGCCTCTGTGCGCCATGCTTCCGGCATCACATCTGCCGGTAATGCGATCAACGCGTTCCAACTGTTTTGGGCTCCTTGATCTGATAAAGGCTCTCCGATCGCCTCGAGGAATTGTGCTTCCCAGTAATAGACTTGAGCCTTGTTGCTATCCGTATGAGCCAACGGCAGAGCTTTCTGATCCGCTGTGATGTATGCATTGTTGGGATTACCCTGCATGAAATAAGAGCGTGCCAGCCCGAGATAAGAATCAAAGTCGAACGGATCGTAATTAAGTGCTGATTTATAATCGGTCTCTGCCAGGTTGGGGCTGTCCAGGTTCAGGTAAGCAGTGCCGCGCTGAAAGTAGGCTTCGGGATTACGCTGGTCAGCTTCGATTGCTTTATTTAAAATCTCCACGGCCGATTCGTACTCCCCAGCGGTATTGTAAGCCGTCCCCAGCAGCCGCAAGGCGCTGGCATCCTCAGGCCTGAAAACTGTGTAAGTCTGGAGTGCGCTGATTGCCTGGGTTGTATGGCCGGTTTTAATGTAGGCTTTTGCAAGCGTCAAGTAAGCAGGCACCAGGGTCATGTCAAGCTCATTTGCGCGTATGGCCGCATCCAGCGCCGCATTGTAATCTCCCGTGCTCAATTGAGCCTCTGCCATGTAAAGGTATGCAAGGGCAGAATCCGGGGTGATTTCCAAAGCAGTCTCCAGGTCCTTTTCCGCTGCTGAAGGGTTGCTATCGATCCTATAAGCGCCTCGTGCAATGTAAGCTTCCGCAAAGTTCTGGTCCAGGTTTATCGCTCCGTTAAGGTCAGCAAGGACGTCTGCATCCTTATTTAACCCCAGATTAGCCCGGGCGCGACCCAGAAAGGCCGGTGCAAAAGCATGGTTGCGGTTGATGGCTGTTTGGTAGGAATCCTTGGCACTGCGGTAATCTCCCTGCAGGCGGTAACTCTCGCCGATGTAATAATATATGTCCACGGCATTCGGTTCGGTTTTAAGCACATCCTGGAATTGAACACGCGCAGTCGTAAAATCACCCATCGCCAGGGAACGCAGACCGGCATCGTATGAAGCGCGGGTCAATACTGGGTGGGTGGTATTCACATAAAGCGGGGTTGGGGTGTAGGTGGAAACCAGGAACATCCACAATGGGGTGGGACCAAAGAATGTGGGTGTGGGGGTGCGAAAGACGGGTGTAACGGTCGGAGTTAAAGTGATTGTAACGGTGGGGCGGGGCGTGAGGGTTAGATAGGGGGCAGCGCGGTTGGGAAATAATAAAGACCTGCCAAGGAATAAGCCGCCAATAATTAATACCGCAATTCCCAAAATGGACAAAATCCGCACCAAGGGTCTATCCCACCCGCTGGTTCTCTCCTTTACCTCCTGGGAGTGGATCAATTTCTCCTCCCATAGGCGCGGCCTGTTGAGCGGGAAGGGCGGCACTGAATCGTCTGGCGGGAGTCCCCCCAGCAGGATCAAGCCGCGTTTGGCAGCGGAATTTTGCGGATCTTCCTTGAGTACCATCTGCAGGCAATATATCCGCTCATTTTGTGTGTCCACCGCCACGCTGAGCCAGAGCCAGTATTTGGGATTCTTTTGATCCGTTTTGAGCAGGCGGGTCAATAAATCGCGCGCCCGCACCCGGTCCCCCAGGCGCAGGGCATCCATTGCCTCCCGGAGCATCGTGTTTTCCCCGGTTTCCTCCGACAACAGTCCATCATCGTCAGCCATCAATTGAGTTTAGCACAGCCTGATGGTGTGGGCAAGTGAAACGTGTATAATCTCCACATGCGCAGAATCCTGGCAGGTCTGTTCTTAATCTTGATTATGACCTCATGTGCAGGCAATACCGCAGTGGCAACAGGTCTTCCGCCGGCTGTGCCATTCTTTACCGCAACCCCTTCAAACACTCCCACACCCATCCCACCGGAAATGGAAATCATCCACCCAACGCCCACCCCGTTTACTTATACAGTAGTCCAGGGGGATACGTTGATTGGAATTGCTGGCCGCTTTGGAATAACCCCGGAGGAGCTTATTATCGCCAACCCAGGCGTCCAGGCGGCAGCCTTACCGGTAGGGACAAAGCTCATCATCCCGGCAAGCAATGCCACCTCCCCAGAGTCGCTGCCTACCCCGATCCCTCTCTCGATCCAACCTGCGCGCTGCTGGACGGAGTCGGATGGCGGGCTATGGTGTTTCGCCCTGGTGCCCAACCAGTACGCCGATACACTCGAAAACCTTTCTGCTAAGTTTACTTTGCTCGATGTTGGCGGAAATGAGATTGCCAGTGGAACTGCCTTCGGACTGCTGGATATTCTCCCCCCAGGCGAGTCCATGACTTTGGCAGTTCATTTCCTTCCATCGGAAAAAACCGGGGTTTCCGTAGTGTTTCAAATGTTGACGGCCATTCGTCTCCTGCCGGGCGATATCCGCTACTTACCGGCGATCCCGGAGAACACACTGGTCATGGTGGATACCTCCGGGAGGACAGCACAGGTATCCGGACGGGTAATTTTACCCGGAGCGGGCACAGCAAACATCCTCTGGGTGCTGGCAACCGCGTACGACGCAGACGGGAATGTGGTCGGTGTGCGCAGGTGGGAATCCCCCTCAGTTCTTACAGCGGATGCGCCTGTCTCATTCGATTTCTTGGTATCAAGTGTGGGACCTTCCATTGATCGGGTGGATTTCCTGGCAGAGGCCAGGCCATAAAATTAAACCCTCTCCATGTTGGGAGAGGGTTTTAGCGTAAAGGGGGCTGAGTTATGGCTGCAGGTACAAATAGCGTTCCAGTGGAATGCT
>JBGOZL010000139.1:0-5952 GCA_041480185.1 Anaerolineae bacterium | reverse complement strand
TGCCAGTTGACCTTCGACCCGTGATCGGTCCACCAGCTCCTCGCGGCGCCAACAATTTTTCCTTCGGGGGTATCCGCCGGCACGGGGTTGGGTGTGAAATTGTCGGGAGTGATCACATAAATATTGGAGACCAGCTCATTCCCGGTAATCCCCTGGATCGCCAATGCTGCTGAAGTGCGGACATAAGGGTCGGTATCCCAGAGAAGTGGACCAATATTCCCCAGGGAACAGGAACCTTTATCGTGTGTGATGCTCAAAATTATCGCCGAAACCATGCGGTGTTCGGGTCGCTGATCACTCAGATACATGATCAGTGCCGGAAGAAGCGTTGAAGCCCAATCGGGCCCGAGGGAAATGATCTCCTGGGCTGCCAGGATCGAATCCTGGCGCGGGAAACCCAGGGAGTAGGCGAGCATGCTGGCGGCGTCATTTGTGCTTGCATTCGATGCGGCCAGCTCCTTCAAAGCGTCGGGAAATTCGGCATAGGCTGCAGATGCTGGATCATAAGTGATCGATGCAGGATCGGACACTTCGATGATGGCGATCAGGTTATCGATAGATTGTGTAGCGGTGGAGAGTCGAGTACCCATGAGCAGTGATTTCGTTGCTGGAGGGGATTGGGTTTCAATTGGAATTGTACCTGTGGGTTTTATACCTTCCGCCATCAGGGTGCAGGAAGTCAACAAAAATACTAGCAGAATAATATTGCTTAATCTTAATTTTTGGGATTTAGGGTTGAGTGCGTTCATGTTCATATCAGGTATTTACCCAGGAGTTCCAAGACAAAAATATATTAAATCGACCCTCATTATTCGTGTCCTTGATAAGGAAACATCATCAATAACCCGAGGGCAATCACCACTTCCCCCAGGTAAACCCCGGCAGCCTGCAGGGGACCAAAATAGGGCAAGATATGATGAGCCCCCATCCCGAAATAATCAGCCATCGCAGAAATGAAAGCCATCAAATAGCCGGTGATCAACAGGCGCAAACCGAAATCGTATGCGAACGATTTAGGCCGGGCTTTCCACAGCCGGGAAAGGCCGAATACCCCACCCAGGCTTACCAAACCCAACCCAAACAGGATGACGATGATTTCCAGAGGGCCAGCCAACGGACTCTGTTTGAGAGCAGTAAAATATGTCGCTTTACCATATAAGTAAACAATGACCGCCAGCAGTGCCAGCAGTAACAACAAGCTTCCGAGAACTAGAGCTGCGTTCTTATTATTTGAGCGATCTGCCGCCATCGGTTAAACTCCGCAAAAACAGGCCGTCAAGGGAACAATCTGCGGGTGAGAACCGTCATCAAAATGTTATACTATTATCTCACAAGGAGTTTACCATGCGAAATAAACTTTTCTTTACAGTTCCCATCCTGGTGCTTGCCCTGGTGCTGAGCGCGTGCGGAACGGCTCCCCAGCCGCGCACGCTGAGCGTGAGCGGCAACGGCACGATCTACCTGACCCCCGATATCGCTTATATTTACATCGGCGTTCACAACGAGGATCCCGCTATTGCCACTGCGGTCAATAACAACAACACTCAGACCCAGGCCCTGGTGGATGCGCTAAAAAATGCGGGCATTGCCACAACGGATATCCAGACCAGCAATTTCAGCGTCTATACCTCGGGCCAATATGACAAAGTGACCGGCGTATCCATCGGCACTACATATGCGGTGGATAACCAGGTCTACGTCACCGTGCGCGACCTGAGCAAACTGGGGGACTTGCTCAATACAGCCGTCAGCGCAGGAGCGAATAATATTAACAGTATCACGTTCGACGTGGCCGATAAAACCGCCGCCATGGCGCAGGCCCGAACCAAGGCGATGACGAATGCCAGCAGCCTGGCAACCGAACTGGCCCAGACAGCCGGGGTGAGCTTGGGTCAAATCCAGACGGTGACGTATTCAGACAATTCCCCCTCTCCGTATTCGGCGTATGGGATGGGCGGCGGTGGCGCTGCTGCTCCGAATGTCTCCGTGCCGATCCAACCCGGGCTGACGCAGATCACCGTGACGGTCAGTGTAACCTACACGATCAAATAATCGGATTAAATCAAGACCATGCGCCCGGCTCTTTTAAGAGCCGGGTGTTTTCGTCCCCCGGGGCCAATCAATTGCGACCCGTCAAAGTGGAGCCTCAAGCGCACTGGGAACCAGCCCCGGGAAAGAGTAAAATTGAACTGATGGATGCAGATTTCGTCAAGCCCCGCTACGATTCAAGTGGTTTCGCCAGCCTGCCCCAGCGCGTCACCGACCTGTTGACCAGATCCGATCAATATGAGGCGGTGGTCCTGTTCCTGATGGATGGTTTCGGCTGGAGATCTTTCGAAAGGTTCCAGGACGCACCCTTCCTGAAAAATGCAGCCAGGCGCGGAAAAGTGGATAAATTGATCGCACAATTCCCATCCACCACGGCTGCACAACTTACTACGCTCCACACGGGCATGCCGGTAGGCGAACATGGCATTTTCGAGTGGATCTATTATGAACCCGCGGTTGACGCCATCATTGCGCCCCTGCTGTTCTCCTTTGGCGGGACATCCCTGCGTGATACGCTCAAACAGGCGGGAACAAAACCTCGCCGGCTTTTCCCGAAGAACACACTTTACCAGCAACTCAAGAAACAAGGCATTGCCTCGACCATTTTCCAGCACCGGGAGTACACCCCCTCCTCTTATGGGGACGTGATCTTCTCGGGGTCAAAAGCCATCGGTTACAAATCCCTGCCCGAAGCGCTGATCAACCTGGCAGAGGCAGTGGCTAAACCCGCTACTTCGAAGGAATATTTTGTCCTATATAACGAAAAGATCGACTCTGTCAGCCACGAGTACGGGCCCGATTCTCCGCAAACGAGCGCTGAGATCCAGGTCTTCCTGATGACAATGGAGACCATCTTTCTGAAAGCACTTGAAGGCAACCGCAGGAAAATCCTGTTCCTGCTGACCGCCGACCACGGACAGTCAGAGACCGACCCGCATACCACCATCTATCTCAACCGGGATCCGCGTTTTGAAGGCATCGAAAAATTCCTGCAGACAAATCACCAGGGCAGCCTGATTGTCCCGGGCGGGTCGGCACGCGACTTTTTCCTCTACGTCCGGGCGGGGATAGTGGAGGAGGCCCAGGCGTTTCTCACTACCCGCCTGGAAGGCCGGGCCGAGATCCGGAAAGTTGCGGACCTGGCTTCAGATGGCTATTTCGGCCCGCGATTGTCCCCGCAGTTTACTGCCCGAGCTGGCGACCTGGTCATCCTGCCATACCGGCACGAGTCGGTCTGGTGGTATGAAAAAAACAAGTACGAACAGAGATATTACGGCCACCACGGCGGCCTTACCCCGCAGGAAATGGAAATCCCGCTGATAACGTGGGAAATGTGAAGTAAAATTGAGTCAACACACTGTCCCCGCCGGACTACGGCGGGACCTATAGACTCGAAAGGAGATTCCCCATGTACCAAACAATCATCATCGTAGGCAACGTAGGCCGTGACCCGGAAATGCGTTACACCCCCTCCGGTCAGGCGGTCACATCCTTCTCGGTGGCCACCAACCGCCAATACACAAACAATAACGCTGAAACTATCAAGGAGACCATCTGGTTCCGCGTCTCTGCCTGGGGTAAAACAGGCGAGACCTGCAACCAGTATCTCAAAAAAGGTTCGAAAGTGCTGGTGGAAGGGCGCCTGACCGCCGACCCCGCTACGGGTGGCCCGCGCATCTGGCAATCCCAGGACGGGACCTCGCGGGCTTCCTTCGAAGTTTCCGCCCAGACCGTGCGCTTCCTGAGCTCGCGCTCTGAGACGGAAGGCAGCGGCATGGGCAGCGCGGCCGTCAGCGAGGAAGGCGGCGTACCAGCTGAAAGCGAAGACATCCCGTTCTAACCATAAAGCGAGGCCAAAGTGGCACTCCCCCCTCCCAAACCACAGAACTCCTTCCAGATCGACATCCCGCCGGACCTGCATCCGGTCTACGCAAACCTGGCGCGCATCGCACATGCCCCCGCGGAGTTCGTGCTGGATTTTGCCCGGCTGCTCCCGGGTGATACCAAGGCAATCGTGACCGCCCGGGTGGTCATGAGCCCGGTAGCATTGAAGTTGTTTGCCCAGGCACTCAACGAAAACCTGGCCCGCTATGAAGCCACCTTTGGGGCTGTCAACATCCCCCTGGGCGGCGCGTCGCTGGCTGACAGCCTCTTCAAACCCTTCCACCCGCCGGAGCCGCCTAAAGAACCACCCAAAGAGCCCCCGACGGAACCCAAGCCATAACCCAAACGGACGCGGACAGCAATTTCGTCCGCGTCCTCTCACAACAGGACAAACCCATGCAAAAACTTGAGAAGATCGCCGAACAAATCCGCCAGACTTTCGATGCACAGACTGCGACCCGGGACAAGGCACTTGGACAGGCAAGGGCACTAACGCGCGCCTGTGCCCTGTCGATCCGCGCCGTCCATCGCGATGAAACGGACGTGATGCAGGGTCACCTGGACGAGGCGCGCAATCTGGCAGACTCCCTGCGCACCGACCTGGCAGATTATCCTGCTTTCTATTTTGCCGGATACACCCAGGATTCCCTGAAAGAATTTGCAGAAGCCAGCATCACCTGCGCACTCATCCGCCACCAACCGCTGCCCACCCCGGAAGAACTGACACTGCCGCCCAACACTTACCTGAACGGGCTGGCCGAGTCGGTGGGTGAAATGCGCCGCCGCTGCCTGGACATGCTACGCCAGGATAACTCCTCAGAAGCCGAACGGCTGCTCGGGCACATGGACGACATCTTTGCCATCCTGGTGACGATGGACTATCCCGACGCAATCACCAACGGATTGCGCAGGCAGACGGATGTGATTCGCGCTATCATCGAACGCACGCGCGGCGATGTGACCTTCAGCTTGCGCGGCGAAAAATTGGAGCGGTCCCTTTCCCGCTTGAGCGGGCAGTTGCCCGGGTCCGAGTCAGAGTTGAACGATATAAAACTGCCCCTGCCGCCTGAAGAAGAAACATAGCTCCTTGCCTGGCGGTCTCAGCTGCAAATTCATCTGAACTCTGCTTTTACACTTAAATTCGACCGGGAAACCATGAACATTTATTTCGCATGCTCCATAACCGGTGGGCGGGATTTTGAACCCATCTATCGTGCAATTACCGCCGCGTTGATATCTGACGGTCACGAAGTGCCAACCGCACACCTGGCCGAGGCGAGTGTGAAATTGCTAGAAGGACGGGTAAACCCGCGCGATGTCTACGAACGGGATACGGCCTGGATCCGCGCCTGTGAGGCGCTTGTGGCTGAAGTGAGCACACCCTCACACGGGGTGGGGTACGAGGTGGCTTATGCGTTGAGCCTCGCCAAGCCAGTCCTATGCGTTTATCGGGAGGGACAGCCCCTTTCGAAGATGTTGAGCGGGAACTCGAATCCGACTATTTCTGTAAAAAGTTACCGGGATGCGGAAGAAGCTATTGACCTTATCCGCATGTTCCTGAATCGTCAAATTGAATTGTGAAGTTAATCACTATTTAATATGACTTTCCGCCCTAGCCTCCCTCTAACGAGTGTACTATTATTCTGGGCGGAGACGGATCATTAAAAACTCCAATGCTGCAAACCACTGTCTCCTCCTTTGGCGAACGCCTCCGCAGATAGCTCCATCTGCGGAGGCTGTTTTTATCTAATTTTGAAATGGAAACCGCTCTAATAACCATGGAAATCATTCTAAGAAGGAGTGAAATCAATCTAAATCGCAAGGGATATTTCTTAAAAAAAAAGGAAAATAATCAAAAAATAAGGGGAAAAATCCAATAAGCGGAGAAAAAACCAAAAAATCGCAGGAAGAATTCTCCCTGCGATACACTGAATGAGAATGGGGGCAATCCTAAGCAAGCGGCGCGGTTTGCTGCATATAAAGGGGTAAAACCACCGTGAATGTTGACCCCTGTCCAAG
>JBGOZL010000138.1:0-5964 GCA_041480185.1 Anaerolineae bacterium | reverse complement strand
CGATTGGCTTTCTGGCGACATAATTGAGCCTCCATATGGTTATTCAGATGGGGCAGAGGGGTTAGTGCTCACGCCATTATAAACCAGCAATGTATATACGTAAATACATTTATACCTGGAGAAACATTCAGAAATTTATCTATTAAACGTCGCCTTATCGAAATTCGCATGGATATCCCCCGCTTTTTTATCCAACCGGGGTAGAATTGACTGCATGCCAGCAAACATTGAAATCAAAGCACGTGCCAGCAACTTTGCTGATTTGCGCAGGCGCGCCGAGGCACTCAGCGACACCCCCGCCCAGGAGATCCCGCAGGAGGATACATTTTTCAATACGGCCAAAGGACGGTTGAAATTGCGCCAACTTGCGCCCGACCACGGTCAACTGGTCTATTACGAACGGACAGATGCTTCCGGTCCCAAACGCTCCAACTACTCCATCTTCGAAACCTGCGATCCGGACAGCTTGAAAAACGCCCTCAGTCTCGCCCTGGGTGTGCGGGGCGTTGTCCGCAAAATGCGCACCCTGTACCTGGTTGGCCAAACCCGCGTCCACCTGGACGAGGTGGAGGGACTGGGTGAATTCATGGAGCTGGAAGTGGTGCTGCGCCCGGATCAGACGGACGCGGAGGGACAGGCAATCGCAAAGGACCTGATGACCCGGTTGGGCGTGGCGGAAATAGACTTGCTGGAATGCGCATACATGGACCTGTTGGAAGGAAAATGACCACCGCCTGTGCGATCGTACTTTCGCCCGAGCATGTTTACCCAGACCACGAAGAAGCGCCTTCCCGGTTTAAGTACCTGAGCGGATGGGAGGAAAAACCCTACTCCAGCTCGCTCCACTTTATTCAACCTCAACCCGCCTCCCGCGAATCCGTGACTCGAGTCCATTCTGAACGGATGCTCCTAGAATTCGAAACCGCCTGCCGGCAGGGACCGGGAATTACCGATTACGCACCAACGTTTGTCACCCCAAGCACATATGCGGATGCATTTCTGGCTGCCGGGGCGACACTGGGTTGCACACACGCGGTGCTGGCAGGCCAGGCGCAAAACGCCTTCGCCATCATCCGCCCGCCAGGGCACCATGCCGAGCCGGAAGCCTCGATGGGCTTCTGCCTGCTCAACAACATCGCAATCGCAACGCGGCAGGCATTAACTGAAGGCATTGGAAAAGCCTTGATCGTGGATTTTGACGTCCACCACGGGAATGGGACGCAAGCCGTTTTCTTCGAAGAGCCGAGGGTTGCCTTCCTCTCCACCCAGCAGGAAAACATCTATCCCTTCCGCACCGGATTCATCGAAGACGCCCCAACGGCGCGTGGACGAATCGTCAACGTGCCCCTGCCCGTCCGTACCGGGGACAAAGCTTTTGCCCGGATCGTAAAGGAGGTGCTCACCCCCCTGGTGGAACGTTTCAAACCGAAGATGATGTTCGTCTCAGCCGGGTTCGACAGCCACTGGGACGACCCGCTGGCCGAACTGGGACTCTCCTCGGCTGGTTATTACCAATACTCCCGGCGGCTGGTAGAACTGGCCGAGCAATACTGCGATGGGAAAATCCTCTTCGTACTGGAAGGGGGCTACAACCCCAGGAACGTCGCTTCGGGCGTGGATGCCGTTCTGGCAGCGCTGACCGGGACAGAGTTTCACGCGCAAGACCCCAGTCCATACCCGGAGCCGGATATTATGGAGAGGCTTAAAGAAGTTCGCAATTGGAATGGGTTCGATTAAAGTAGTTTAATAAATTCCTGATCAGTAATAGGAGAAAGCAACCGGGTAGTGAATTAGATGGAGGAATAAACCATGTCCTGGCTGGATCAACTCAAAGGTGACTCTTTATCTTGGGTTTTGGAAACCCAAACACCCGAAGTCCGGTTCCTTGCGATGCGCGATCTGTTGGAATGTCCGGATAGCGATGCGGAATACCGCGCCGTACGCAAGGCCGCACATCAAGATGGTCCGATCGCCAACATCCTGTCTCAAATAGATAAAGGTGGCTTTTGGGTCAAGCCCGGTCCGGGTTACAATCCAAAATACCGGTCCACGGTCTGGGCAATCACACTGCTAGCGCAGTTGGGAGCCTGCGTGGAAGAAGACCCACGCATAACACAGGCATGTAAATATCTTCTTGAGCATGCGCTGACCCCCAACGGGCAGTTCACCCTTACGGGCGCGCCGTCGGGCACAGTCGATTGTTTACAAGGGAATCTAAGCTGGGCATTAGTGGAACTCGGATATGATGACCCGCGCCTGGAATTGGCATTTGACTGGATGGCACGCAGTGTTACCGGCGAAGGCATCGCTTCGTCCGAGGAAAGACATGCAACGATGCGCTATTACGCAGGCAAGTGCGGACCAGATTTTGCGTGTGGAGCAAACAACAAACTGCCGTGTGCATGGGGAGCGAGCAAGGTTATGCTGGCCCTGGGGAAATGGCCAAAAGACCGGTACACACCCGCCATAAAACGCTGCATCCGGCAGGGTGTTGATTTTTTGTTCAGCGTGGACCCAGCAGAGGCAGCCTACCCAACAGGCTACGCCAGCAAGCCCAGCGGGAACTGGTGGAAATTCGGCTTCCCGGTATTCTATATCACCGATATCCTCCAGGTTGTGGAGGCGTTGGTGGCTCTGGGATATGGCGCTGACCCGCGATTGAAGAACGCTATTGCTATTATTCGTGAAAAACAGGATGAAAACGGGCGGTGGGCATTGGAATTCGAATATTCGGGGAAAACCTGGGTGGACTTTGGAGCGAAGAAACAGCCCAACAAATGGGTGACGCTGCGTGCCCTGCGAGTATTGAAGGCTGTTGGGGAAGGATAAAAATGCATAAGGAGCAGCCTTTGGCACCTCCCAAGACTGCTCCTCACTGTGGGGATGAAATCGTCAAACGCTTTTTCTCGCGCCCCGCCTAAAAAATCAATTGACCCAACAGCACTGCCACCAGGGTGACGGTGATATTGTCCACATCCTTGAGCGGCAGGGATTCGACCAGCATCCCGACCACGGCGATGACAGAAATGGGAAGCAGGTAGTTGCTAAAGGGGGAGGGGAAAACACCCGCAAGGACAAATATAAACAAGATGAATGACGCCAGTACCCAGCCGCCCAACAGCATACCCAGGGAGCCTGCCACCGATTTGCCCTTGCTCCACGGCAGCTTCGGTGACCGGAGGCCGCGCCCCATGATGTCAGCCAGGCCGTCGCCACCGCACATCAGCATCAGTGCGACCATGCCGATGGGGGAGGTCTTCCAGTAGACCAGGGTCATGACCACAAAGACAATGCCGTAGAAGAGGGGACCCCGCAAAATCTCGCGGCGGTCGCCGCTGCGCGACATGGCTTTGACAGCAGCCTCATCCTTCATGATGCCCAGCCCAATCAGGGCGAACTGGGCGGTGATGGCAAACGGGACCAGCGCCGCCAGCCAGCGGGAATACCAGACATCCGGGAAGAGCAGCCAACACAGGACGAATAACGGACCGGTGAGGATGTGGATGAGCTTGCGGCTCAGGCGGGGTTCGATCCAGCCGCGGTGTGCAGCGAAGTCCAGCAGGCGCAGTTCAATAAGTGCCACAGCAAAAGTAATGACCAGAGCGAGGAAAGGATTCATTGCTTCTCCGTTTAAAGATCAGGATATACCTATTAAAACACCTTCAACCTGAATTGTATACGGAGATGGGAACTCAATCCAACCCCTCCCTCACAGGGAGGGATAAATTCGAGCTTATTCCAAATGGGATCCAAAGAACATAATCCAATAAATAGCGTATGTTCTTATAGTGCTATCTGTCCTATTCCGAATAAAATAACCTTAGCATTCGTTATATAAGTGAACGCCGCAATCAACGTAAAAAAGGATGACTGGTGGTGCAATCCCAATCTGCGGGCACAGAAACCGGCCTGATCGAACAGGCCCAACACGGTGACCGCAACGCCTTCGGTGAACTGGTCCGCCGCCATTATCAGGGAGTTGTCCTGGTGGTCACCCGCATGTGCGGGGATACCGGACTGGCGGAAGACGCCGCCCAGGAAGCCTTCATGCGGGCTTGGGTGAACCTGCCATCCTTCCAGCCCAGGGGTTCCCTGAGGAATTGGTTATACCGGATCGCCATCAACGCCGCGCTAGACGTCCTGAGGCGCAAGCCGGAGGAGACGTTCGAAGACGAGGAAGCGAGCAGAATGCCAGACCAGACAGCAGGACCGGAAACAGCTTTGATCGAAAAAGAACAGGTAGCCATGCTACACCAGGCTGTGAAATCCCTGCCGGATGCCGCCCGCGCGGTGCTGGTGCTAAGAGAGTACGGCGGTCTCTCGTACCGGGAAATTTCCGGAGCGCTGGATGTGCCAATTGGAACGGTCATGTCCCGTCTGAATTACGCCCGCAGCCGGCTGCGGGAAGTCCTTACCAATGAAATGGAAACTATGGAGAGTGACCATGCATGAAGAGATGCGCACCCTGCTAAATGCATACCTGGATGGCGAACTTCAAGGACGACGACTGCAAGAAATGCAGACCCACCTGGCCACCTGTGACGCCTGCCAAAAGGAACTCAGGGAACTACGCCTGGTCTCGGAACAGTTAAAGGCCGACACTGCCCTGGAGGCGCCTTCAGCAGATCACTTCGTTTCACAACTGACCCTGAGACTGCCGCGCCGGCCCCAGCTCGACCGCCCACCAAAATCAATTTCACTTGCCTGGTGGCTCGTCCCGGCGGGATTGCTGATGGCCTGGGTATTTATTCAGACGGTATATACGCTGACCGACGTGGTGACGGCCGCGAATGTGACCGGCTTGCTGGGTAACGCCTCCCGTTGGCTGGGGGGCGGGCAGGAATCAGCCTGGTTGAGTGCGGCAACGACTCTGTTTGGAGGACAAATTCTGGCCCAGCCCACCGTCTCCCTGCTGAACAGCGTGAGCGTTACCGTCGCCGGACTTTTTAATGGATTCCTCTGGCAGGCAGGCATCGTCCTGGTCTACTGGATCTGGCTGTCCCTTTGGTGGCTTCGTCACAACCCACGGCCGGGGAAGATAAGAAATGCAATGTAACGGCTAAAAAAATGGCGACTGTTTCTAGCTATGCAACAGAGTCGCTTTAAAAAATTGGATAAGGAGAAAATATCATGATCAACATTGGAAAAATCCTCAAACGTTCCTGGCACATCCTGTGGAACTATCGAGTCTTATGGATCTTTGGCATCCTGCTGGTCCTCACCGGCGCCGGAGCCTCTGGCGGAGACAACCTTCGCTACACTCTTGGCAGCAACCGTGGTAACAGCGGAACCAGCGGCTACAACCCAAACTTCCAACCCGGGCCTTACCTGGTCCAGTTGACCAACTGGTTTAACCAGAACATAAAACCCCTATTCGAGCACCCAAACCAGTACGTAGCAACTTTCATCTGGATCGGCGTCGCTTTCCTGCTCTTCATCCTTATCGTGGGAGTGATCGCCGCCGTCATCCGCTATGTCTCAGAGACTGCGGTCATCCGCATGGTGGACGAATACGAACAGACCGGCGCAAAGTTGGGTTTCCGGCAGGGCTGGAAGTTGGGCTGGAACAGGCGCGCCTTCCGCTTGTGGGTGATTGACCTGGTGATCAATTTGCCGGTGCTGGTTTTCCTGGCATTCTTGATCGCGGTAGGGTTGCTAGTTTACTTAAGTGTGATCAGCGGCGGGAATGTGCTTGCCATTGGCGGGACGATCACCGCCATCGGGTGCACATTCCTGTTTGTATTTGCGCTGGTCATCCTGATGGTTTTCCTGTCTTTGCTGCGCCAATTCTTCATGCGGAAGGCAGCGCTCGATGGAACTGGTATCGGCGAATCCTTCCGAGGCGGGTGGGCGCTGTTCAAACATAACTGGAAAAGCGCGGCTCTTATGTGGCTGGTGATGCTGGGGATCGGGTTGGGAGTTGGGATCCTGGGAATTCCCCTGTTCTTCCTGCTCATCCCGGTG
>JBGOZL010000137.1:0-5977 GCA_041480185.1 Anaerolineae bacterium | reverse complement strand
GGCAACCTCGTCCGGGCTGCCGGTGAGCATCGTGGCGCGTTGACCAACCTCAGTTTGGAACATGCGGCTTAGGGTTGGACCACCGGCCATGTCCAAACCAGTCGCCGTTCGTTCTTCGATGGTGGAAGTCTTCATCATTTGGCGAACTTTGCTGACGGCCACATAGCGGGGGGGCTGTTCTGCGGCCTGGATCCCCAATACTGCCGGCAGAGTCACATCCAGCTCGGCGATCAACCCACCCGGATATTCTTTCCGAACCTTGGATTTCCCCTCTGCCAGGGAGATTCCCGATAAATAACCTACATAAGGCATTTCCAAGCATCCTGCCAGCAGGGGACCCAGTGAGCCGTCCAGATCGTTGTTGGCTTGTACACCGGTGAGTACCAGGTCAGGTTGAAGCTCCTTGACAACTCCAGCGATTGCACGCGCAAGAGCGTGGTTGTTTACACCCACAAAATCTCCCTTGATTTTTATCAACCGGTCAGCTCCTTTGGCGGCTGCAGTGAAGAGCACATCATCCACACCCTCAATATCCGGAGCCACCACCGTTACCTGGCCTCCGCCGCGCTCTTTAAGGAGAATGCCTTGCTCGATGGCGTGGTCATCAAATTCGTTTATGATCATACGAAGCCAGGCTGTATCCAGGGCTTTGCCGGTGGTATCTATGGTTAGTTCTTCAACCAGATCGGGGACAAGTTTTGCCAGGATGACGATATTCATTTTTCACCTCTCTAATTGCCCATCGCTTCATTAAGTAATTCTGCGATGTCCATCACTTTGAGCTGTCCAGCTCCCTGGACTGTCTTGGCAGCGTCTTCAAATCGCGGCGATTCATATGGACAAGCGACTGCTAAAATATCAGCACCAGCTGCAAGAGCTTCACTCACACGCCACTCAGACAGGCGCACATGCGCCTTATCCCATTGGAAGCCATCCAGCCACATCCCACCGCCGCCACCTCCGCAGCACAGGCTGTTCTTGTGATTGTGGGACATTTCCACGAGCTCCAGACCTGGTATGGCTTGCAGGATCGCACGAGGCTGGTCATAGATCCCGTTGGCTCGTCCCAGGTAGCAAGGGTCATGAAAGGTCACCTTCTTTTTCACCTCATGTTTTAGCATTGGTTTAAGTTGTTCAAGCCGGTCGGCTAAAAACTCGGTATAGTGGCGGATTGGAAAAGAGATACCAACCCCAGGGTATTCGTTTTTAATGGCGTTATACGCGTGTGGATCCGTTGTAATGATTTCGTTGAATTCGTATTTATTGAACGCCATCCCATTCTTTTCGGCCAGCATTTCGAATAATCCGCGTTCCCCGGCCAAGCGCTGCGAATCACCGTCGCTGGATTCCTCAGGGCCGAGGATACCAAAATCCACCCCCAGGGCATTGAGTACTTTTGTCAACGCTTTAGTGATTAATTGAACCCGAGGGTGATAGGATGGATAATCGCCTACAAACCACAATACGTCCACCTTTTTTCTGACTTTCCCCATAATATTTACTTCCGGGACGATCCCGGTCGCCCAGTCTGCCCGCTTGCGGGGAGATTCTCCAAGAGGATTACCGTAACGTTGGGAGTTCTCTAATGCACTTTGAAGTTCAGCGGGAACATTACCAGCCAGGATCAATTCTTCCTTTGTACGAGCCATCAGACCGGCTGTCAACGGAATTTGAGACGGGCAAACTGCCGTACAGGCATAACAGGAAACGCACATCCAAACCGTGTCGGTATCCAATACATTCTGAAATCGATCTGCACGCAGCTGGGCGATCATCCTGCTTGGTGGATGGATCATTAAATAGCCGAAGGGGCAAATGCCACTGCAATCGCCGCACTGCAAACAGAGTCTCAACCTTTCGCCGTTCGGCGTAGCCTCAAGGACCTGGTCGTAAAATGAATGCTCTACTGTTCCGTTTACGGTCATGATCACCTCACTGTAAGCTTTGGAAGAGCCGGTATACGATTATATGAAATCATGGGTTCGCTCCAGCTAGTCATTAGAATCTTGCCGCGGAAAAAATACCAAGTATGGCATTATTCTCCCATTAGTATGTTTTCTTTAGAGGCAAATCACCAGTGGGGGAAGTCATTCGTTCCTGTGACGAAACTCACAATACAATATTCGAGTATAATCTGCCCGCATTCTGACAAGGAGAGTACGAAATGAATTTTGCTATGTGGAAGAAAGCCTTATCGGTAATCCCAAACGTTTCAAAAGAAGAGTGGGACAGACTGGATATTATCTCAAAATGGCTCATAAGTTCGCGGGCTGCAGTGCTGGTGATGACTTTTCTCTCTGCCGTGCTGGCTGGATTATTCGCCTGGCATGATTTCAAAACGATCAACCTGTTCACGTGGTTCATCCTGGCTATTGGACTGGTGTTGGCGCATGCAGCTAATAACATCTTCAACGATTACACCGACTATACGCGCGGTGTGGATAAAGACAATTACTATCGCACGATGTATGGCCCCCAACCGGTGGCAGACGGTCTGTTGACGAAACGCCAGCACCTGGCTTACTTTGCAATTACAGGCCTGTTGGCACTGGCTTGTGGCATAGCCCTGGTGCTCATCAGCGGGGGTGGTCTTACCTGGTTATTGCTGGGGCTGGGAGCATTCTTCGTTTTGTTCTACACATGGCCTTTGAAATACATTGCGTTGGGAGAAATCTCGGTACTGATCGTCTGGGGACCGCTGATGGTTGGCGGGGGATACTATGTGCTGACTCATGTCTGGTCGTGGTATGTATTATGGGCGAGTTTACCCTATGTGCTGGGAGTGACCACAGTCATTTTTGGCAAGCACATCGATAAAATGCTGATCGACAAGACCAAGAAGATATTCACCCTGCCTGTACTTATGGGAGAGAAGGCAGCCCGCTATACTGTGCTGACTATGATGGCGTTGCCTTACCTGCTGGTTCTGGTATTCATTTTCAACCGTTATTTCTCACCGATACTCCTGCTGGTTTTTGTAGCGGTTCCCACCCTCCTGAAAATGGTTCCGCAGTTCCTAAAACCAAAGCCTGAAACGCGCCCCGAAGGCTTTCCCGACGGACAAGGCGGTTGGCCGCTGTACTTTGCTCCCCAGGGGTTTGTTAATACCCGCGCATTTGGCACCTGGTTCATGCTGGCAATGATCCTGGATGTAATTATCCGGGTGGTGTTCCCCCATTTTTGGGCGGCATAACTTGGACGTTGGGGCAATCCCTGTCTCAAGTGCAGTGAAACCAGATTACCTTTAGGAATAATGACTCTAGTTTGTGGGCCAGATTTTAAGAGATTTTGTTAGGTACCAATGCATGATCCGTTTTGTTAAGATTGGTGTATAATGTTTGAAATTCTTGGAAAATCCAATTTAATCATAAATCATGAATGACGCCACACTTCTGCTCATAGAGGGCAATCACGCAGATCATCCCTCATTCACTCCTGCCCTGCGGAAAAAAGGTTTTGTAGTTGAACTGGCCTCCAGCGGTACGGAGGCTTTAGCGCGTTTGGTAGACGGTTTTACGCCGGAACTGGTTGTGGTCAACGCAGCCACACTGCGGAGCAGTGGGAAGCGGATTTGCCAGTCATTGCGTGAAAAAGCCGCCAGTCTCCCAATACTGGTTATCCTCGATGAGGATCGTGGGGTGGAAAAAATTAATGCGGACGCCATCCTTTCCCTTCCATTTACTGCCCAAAAACTGGTCAACCGCATTCGCCATCTCCTCCCCGGTGACGGTAAAGACAGCATCCACGCTGGACCAATCCGGCTGGATATAGAAAAACGCATGGTCCGCTGCTCTGGGAAACAAGTCCGGTTGACACCACGTTTGGTGGGTTTGTTGAAACTATTAATAGAGCATCGCGGCGAAGTTATTGAGCGCAAGGCCCTTTTTTCGAAAGTATGGGAAACGAATTACACCGATGACACCCGCACATTGGATGTCCATATATCCTGGCTGCGGCAGGCTATTGAGGCTGATCCGGACTCTCCGCAATTATTGAAAACGATCAGGGGAGTGGGATACCGGCTGGACGTGTGATTGGATTACCGACCCGTCCACGGTAACAGCCCGCACGCAGACATTCGTCGGCGCGGCGGGCATTTTTATTTCCAGGGGGATTTCTGCGGAGCGATTCGAACGACGGGCTTGGAATACACTACGGAAGATTTTTCCATCCCAGGCAGGATCCACTTCCCAATAATCGAGGGCTGGAGGGTCTTTCAAAGATATCATCAAATTTGACACGATTACAGGGCAGTCAAGTCCGTAGGTGGGGATTACTGCAGAAGGTTCCCGACTCAGCGAAAATGGTTTTTGCATTGACTCAATCACACGTTCGCGTGTCGTATGGATTGCGCGCCAGGAAACATCCCCTGACAAAAAGCGTCTATCGTGACGGGCGGCGGCAAGAGGAAATGTCCCGGAACCGCAAAAGAAATCAGCAACCAGGTCACCGGGGTTTGAAGAAGCCAGGAGAATGCGTTCGAGTAGAGCTTCAGGTTTCTGGGTGGGGTAACCGGTCCTCTCATTGTGCAAGCGTGCCACAACCGGAAAATACCACCAATCTTCAGGGATTTTCCCGCGTTCCAAATCGGGGACCTTACCAAACCCGGCTTTGGATGATGATGCAAATGTTTTTATCGTGTTTGGATGATATGGTTCTCGTACGACATCGGCATTGAAGGTGTAGTTGTCACCCTTGGTATAGACGAGAATCACATCGTGCTTGCGATTGAACGCACGCCGGATGGGGGATGGCCCATGATAAGTCCAGATAATTTCATTTAACAGATGCTCTCTACCAAAAATTTCGTCCAGCAGGATACGGGCATAAGCATCTGCGTGCCAGTCAAGATGCAGGTAGAAGGTCCCACGAGGCGACAGTAGCTGGTACATCATTGCCAACCGCGGATATAGAAAATCCAGATACCCATCCAGGTTTTCCCAGTGATCGCCGTAACCTTCGGCCATCTGCCATTCCTGTGGGCGTCGCGAATCCTCTCCTCGCCCAATGCGGGTAGAGTAGTGCTTATTGGTAAAAAAAGGGGGATCAGCATAGATCAAATCAAGTTGATTTTCATATTCCGGGAGCAGCGCAGCCATGATCCTCAAATTATCCCCGAGGAAGAGATGGCTATTAGCCGCCATATTTGGGTATCCGAACGCGCCCGGGTAGACCACCGAATCCAGGATCAAATCGGCAGGTTCCAGGTCTGGAAGTGTTTTGGAGGGCCAGCTCAAGAGGGGCATTTTAGAAATGGATATCTACAACTGTCCCGAACCCACGGGTATCCAGGGTTTGTTTGTTAATCTCATCGAATCCGGCTGAGGGTAGGCTCCATCGGAAAAGCCATTTGGCTTCTTCGGTCCGCATATTAATGCAGCCATGGCTCATGGGAAGGCCGAAATTATCATGCCAGTAGGTGCCGTGGAGCGCATGACCCTTTTCTGTAAAGAAAGAGCACCAGGGGACGCCGGCGAGAACGTTTTCCTGGTCGTTGGCAAAAAGGTCACTACCATGCATGCGCCGGGAAGGAAGTTTATCTTGAATATTGAACCGACCGATGGGCGTGTCATATAGTCTGAACACACCTGTGGAGACATCTGCGGTTAGAACGGCTTGCTTATTTTCGTAGCAGACCAGCGTTTGTGTTGTAAGATTTACATCGATACGCTTATTACCCGCCGGCACCTCTGGAGATAGAGGGGTGATCTCAGCAGGTGATATCGGGCGCAGTTGCGCAGTAGGGATGAAATAGATACTCTCATCTGACTCATCCTGGAGGCGATACCATGCTTTTCCATCCGGCCCGGTGGCAATATCGGTAACCCAATGGATCGTGCTGTAATAAGTCCGATAATCAGTCGTCCAGCCATCCAATTGGCTATGACGGTAGATTTGGGTATAGGGGACGGTCAGTTCAGCCAGGAGCTTGGTATTCGGGACGTTGGTAAGGGCTGGGTTGTAATGAATGCGCACT
>JBGOZL010000136.1:0-5979 GCA_041480185.1 Anaerolineae bacterium | reverse complement strand
GCCATCTCAGATCTGGGTGGCAACATTCTGGACGAGGTAAATATCGGTCATCATGGGACTTCCGGGGAGGATAGCTTTAACCAGCTCACCACCCTGATCAATAGCCTGCTAGCCAGCCCGAAGGTGGAAGGGCGCCGAGTCCGTGGGATCGGCGTTGGCGCACCAGGAGTAACTTTGCACCAGGAGGGGATTGTAACCTGGGCGTACACCTTGCACTGGGATCATTTCCCTCTTAAGGCGAAGCTTGCCAGGGTTTACGATCTGCCAATCACAGTGGATAACGATGTAAACCTGGCTGCACTTGGGGAACTCTGGTTCGGAGCAGGCCAAAATGCTCAAAATATGATCGTGATCGCCATTGGCACCGGGATTGGTGCGGGCGTGATCATTAATGGTGCCCTTTATCGAGGTTCAAAAGAAGCTTCAGGCGAGATCGGGAATATGATCCCCGGCCGGGAGTTTTTAGGAAAAAACTATCTGGATTTCGGAGCTCTCGAAAGTGTGGCTTCGGGAACCGGCATTGCCGGGCGTGCCAGAAGTCTTTTGAAGTCCCAGCGGGGTCCGGCCGAGTTGGAGACCTTGACGGCAGAAGATGTATTCGAGGCTGCGCGCCTGAAGCAGGAATGGGCCTGGAAAATTATTGATGAGACAGTGGATTACCTGGCAATTGCTGTCATCAATCTGGTTGCATCTTTTGACCCGGAATTAATCGTGCTGGGAGGTGGTGTGTCCCGATCTGCAGACCTGCTCATTGAGCCGATCATGCGACGAATCAGTGGGATTATTCCCAACCCGCCAAAATTGGTGGTATCGAGCCTGGGCCTACAAGCCACCGTGATGGGCGCGATAACGAATGTCCTGCACAACACCTCAAATTTCTATGTCGTCCATAAATTGTCATAAGCTGGGAAGCTAAATGCGCCAAGGAGGTAATATTCGAAAATGCCATCCTGATAAAAAAACCATTTCGACTCTCTTTACTATTCAACGTTTTTCTAGAGGAAGGAGAATGCAATGCGTAACATGAATAAAATTTTTGTGGCGGTCATCGCGATCATCCTGGTCTTCAGCGTCGTCGGCTGTGGACCCGCCAAGTCCAATGTGGCGACGATCCATATCCTCACCCAGGATCAGGCTGGCATGAAACCAGCGGAGATCGATCAAATCGCCCGCGATTTTGAAGCCCTGAACCCCGACATCAAAGTCGTTATGGAATATGTAGGCTACGATGCCATTCATGATAAGGTCGTCACTGGTATGGCTGCCACTCCACCGGCTTACGATGCCTCCATGGTCGATGTCATCTGGCCGGATGAATTTATTAAAAACGGATACCTGTTGGATGTAACCAGCCGGATTACTCCAGAAATGAAATCCGGGATATTCCCGGCCTCCTGGAATGGCGTCACCCGCAATGGCAAGATTTATGGCATGCCATGGCTCATGGATGTTAAGTATTTCATGTATAACAAGGACATCCTGGCCAAAGCCGGTTTCAATGCTCCGCCCAAGACCTGGGAAGAGCTGATGACCCAGGCACAAGCCATTAAAACCCAGGGTCTGGCTGAATTTCCCATCACGTGGTCCTGGAACCAGAAGGAAGGTGTCGTTTGCGATTACACTGTCCTGTTATATGGGAATGGTGGAACCTTCCTGGATGCCAGTGGAAAGCCGGCTTTCAATAACGAAAAAGGTGTCCAGGTGCTTACCTGGATGAAAAAGAGCATTGACGATGGTTTGACCAACCCGAGTGCGATCTCTTCAGACGAATCGGCCGTGGAGACAGATTTCCTGGCTGGTAAGTCTGCCTTTGCCGTGAACTGGCTAAACCAGTATGCCGACTCGAACAAACCCGATATGTCACAAATTGTCGGGCAGGTCGCGATAGCTCCCATGCCGGTCTTTGCAGCCGGGCAGGCTGCAGGGATCGTAAGCTCCAGTGTGGATGGCTCCAGTTCATTTGCCATCATGGCCACCACACCCAATCCCGACCAGGTTTGGAAGTTCCTGACCTACCTGACCAGTAATGAAGTGCAAACCAAGTTTTCAGCAGAAATGCTGCCCATCTGGCAGGCTGATTTCCAGGGCGATGCACTGACCAAATTGCTGGCTGCCACCCCAACCAACCCCGTCACTGTCCCGGCTTTCCTAGGTCAATTCCCGTATGCCAACGAACGACCGACCGTGCCATATTATAACGAGGCTTCCGCGGCGCTCCAACTGGCAATCCAGGAAGCACTGACTGGGATCAAGACCCCTCAGCAAGCATTGGATGAAGCGGCTGCCAAGTGGGTTGATCTCGCCAAATAATAAGTAACGAGATGAAAGGGTGGATTTGCACGCTGTGCAAATCCACCCAGCTTAAATTATCATGGCGGCTATCACAAATTTCTTTTCAAAAAAACGCCTTTCCCTCCGGCAGCAGGATGCACGGATTGCCTGGTGGCTGGTAGCCCCCTGCCTGATCGTGATCATGGGGGTGACCCTGTGGCCGATTCTCTCTTCTTTCATCCTCAGCTTTTTCAACGCACCGACCGGTATCAATCAGTCCAGAACCTTCGTTGGGTTAGCAAACTATATTGAAATGTTCACCGATAAGTCCTTTTGGGAAACCATTGGACGGACGTTGTATTTCACGCTCGCATCGGTGGTTCTGAACATGGCCCTCGGGTTGGGCATTGCTCAATTGATCCAATCTCATCCGTGGGGCTGGAAGTTCATCCGTTTCAGCCTGATCATCCCCTGGGCGGTACCGACGATCGTCAACGGAGCCATGTGGCGTTGGATCTACAGCGGCGATTTTGGGGCGCTGAACGGTATGCTCATGCAGCTTGGGTTGATCAAACACTATATCCCCTGGTTGACCTTACCCAACATGGCGATGCCGCTGGTGATCCTCGCTGACACCTGGCACACCATGCCACTGATTGCCCTTATCCTGCAAGCTGCCCTGGCGGCTATCCCGGAAGAACTGGACGAGGCTGCTGCTGTGGATGGCGCCAATACCTGGCAGCGTTTTTCGAAAATCCGATTGCCATTTCTGCGCCCGGCAATCCTGGTGGCTTTAATCATTCGCACGGTCGAAGCTTTTAGGGTGTTCGATATTGTCTATATTATTACCAGCGGAGGCCCAGCTTCCAAAACCATCACGATCACATTTTTAACCTACCTGTATTCGTTCCCATACGGAAAACAAGGAATTGGGGCGGCATTATCCATCATTATTTCCATCATTGTGCTCATCTTTGCAATGGTATATATTCGGGTGCTATATCGTCCGGAAGAAAACCAATGAAGCAATATAGAAAGTTTATCCGGAAAATAATTCTATTACTTTTCTCCATTCCGGTGATTCTATTTATCTTCTTACCCATCCTGTGGCTTCTCTTTGCCAGTTTATCCACCCAAGCAGAATTGTTCACTATCCCACCGCATTGGATCCCACAACACCCCACTTTGCAGAATTACCTGGACATTTTCTTTCCCAGCCTGTCTGCATCTACAGTGCCGCGCACCTTTGCCGTTTCTTTGCTTAACTCGATCAAAATTGCTTCTGCTGTAACTGTCATTTGTATTGTAATAGGGAGCCTGGCAGCGTACGCACTCGTGCGCATCCCCTTCAAATTCAACCGCTCGATACAATTGGGTATCCTGGCGACGCGTATGATTCCCGAAGTATCGTTGATCCTGCCTCTCTTTGTCATCGCCTCAAGTTTGCAGTTGATTAATAAGCCAATCGTATTAATCATCACTTATTTGAGTTTTTCACTTCCTTATGCCATTTGGATGATGATAGCTTTCTTTCAGACTGTTCCGGTCGAGTTGGAGGAGGCTGCCCGCCTGGATGGGTGCACGCGGCTTGGGATCCTGTTCCGGGTGGTAATGCCCATTTCTGTGCCCGGATTGGTTTCAACGGCCATGTTCGTATTCCTTCTTGCTTGGGATGAATTCTTTTATGCCCTGATCTTTACCAGCACGCTGGCTTCCAAGACTGTCCCCGTGGCGATCGCAGAATTTGTGGGTCGATATTCAGTGAATATTACCGGCATGATGGCTGGCGGGATCCTGGCGGCTCTTCCGCCTATGATCCTCGCTTTCGCCTTCCAGCGATATATTGTGAGCGGAATGACAGCAGGAGCAGTAAAAGGATAAATAGGAAAAGCAATTGGCAGTACCAACCGGATCTGCATTTGGGTTAGCAATTTCAAAATTCTCTGGATTATACGAATATCCTTGACAAGGAGTGACTCCCCCTTCTAAACTGAGTTGATTTTGGAAAGACGAAAGATTTTCGAAATCCTCCAATTAAAGTCACTTGCAAATTAGAAGCATGGAACAGGTTCAGACTATCTGGGTGATGCATCAGAGAAAGGGCAATCGACACATGGCACGTCGCGACTGGTACTGTGAGGATGTTCTCTCGGGCAATCTCGAGATAAAAAAGGTTTGGGAAGATGAGCGCGTATTAGCGTTCCATCATCCGCGACCGCAGGCCGAAATCCACGTGGTGGTAATTCCCAAGAAGCACGTGCCGTCGCTTATGGATCCAATGGCACTGGATGGCAGCCTCCTATCATCAATGGTGATGGCGATTCAGGAAGTTGCCCGGGAACGGGGCCTGGATATCACGGGTTTCTATGTACGGGCCAATGCAGCCGCACCCGGTGTCACACCACATATGCACTGGCACGTAATGGGCCCGGGAATACCTTGAGGCGAACGACTCTTCCGACAGGGGGCACATTGGGAAAGCAATCGAAGAATTCGGAATTCACGCAATTTCTGAAAACAAGCATTGCGGTCTAACACCGGCTCCTTCCCCTCCTGCCCTCGGCCTCCCCCATTTTCACCCCCTTCAAAACAGGGGGCATACCCCTTCTGAACAAGGGTATCTCAGTTCACAGCAGGGAATGAGGCGCGGTTTAAAAAGAAACAAAGGACGGTGCTTGCGACCGTCCCTGTCTTTGTGCTGGAACCTCCATTCCATGTGGTCTTTTTGTTACAAGGAAGAAGATTCCACACCCCGTTTTCCTTTTTTCCCCAAATCGTCGTATTCCCTTGCTTTCTCCCAACCAATGATCTTTTGAAATTATCTACGAACCTGGCGAGCGCGGCACGAGTTTGATGGTCGCAGTTCGCGCCGTGGGGTTGTTAATACTATTGATGATGCTTGCGGCATAGCGGCGGTATTTTGTGCGATAGGCGGCGTCAATCTGTTCGTTGATAGCGGGGTCGGCCTCCACGAAAGTGACATCTTTATCGACACCGCCAGCTCGGATGTGCCCTTCGTGGCGTGCCTGCGTACCACGGAACCAGGCGGATGTGCGCCCGTTAACGGACCGGACGTACAGGTCGTCGCCGAGGCGGACAACCCATATCGTTACCGGGTTCCGCAGTGTACCGTCGCGACGCAGTGAGGCAATCTGCAGTTCATCCGCTGTTCCAATCCTGGTGAGCTCGTCGTTTGTCCACTTTATCATTGGAGCGTCTCCTGCGTGATCCCGGTTGCAATGACCGTGTTCCCGGCGAAAAGAACAACACTGGCAGTATTTACACCCATTCCACGGTCTGCGCCTGTGATAAACCAGTATTTACTAATGATTTTTTTGGCATCTGCCTTGCTCAACGACCAGCTTGTTTCGCCAGTTCCTTGGGGTACCGATCCCCTTGTACCGTGATCTTTGAAATGGCACTTTTGATCTCCCGCAGATCGTCGGGCTTGAGTTCGACAGCAAGTGCGCCGATGTTCTCATCCAGGCGCTCGAGCTTCCGGCTGCCCGGGATGGGAACAATCCACGGCTTCTGAGCGAGCAGCCAGGCGAGCGCGATCTGAGCAGGTGTGGCTCCCTTCTGTTCTCCGATCCTGGCAAGCAGATCAATTACCACCCGGTTTGCTTTCAGCGCCTCCGGCGTATAGCGAGGGAGGCGGCTGCGGATATCAACACTGGCGAACGTCGTGTTTTCGTCGATCTTTCCCGT
>JBGOZL010000135.1:0-6009 GCA_041480185.1 Anaerolineae bacterium | reverse complement strand
CGAAGGAAATATACGACAAATCAGGCAAAGACGTTCCAAGGGAATATCCCAAAGGTCCCAGGAAATGGAAAGGCCACCCACACCAGCGCGCCGCACGGCATCCAAGTCAGCGAGGATTTGTGTATCATTCAACTCGGTGACATCTTCGATCTGCACCAGTTCAAAACCAGCCAGGACCGGGGCCAAGCTAGCCTGTACACTGCGACGCAATTCCAATTCCAGGGAGATGGAGGATATGCCCTTTTTTTCAAGAGCTTGTCTTGTAGCAGGAAGTGGAATGGCGATGGCGTCGCTAATCCAACCCAGGATGCGAGAGGAATCAAGGCCGTTTATTGTGGAGAGATAATCAAAAATACCTAATATTTCAAATGGAATTCCAGCCGGCCCGCGTGTATGGGCGTAGCTCATCACCTTGATCCAGTCAGCACTTGCGCTAAGAGCGCCCAAGTCTTGCCCGACCATTCCAGCCAAGCAAGGTGAAAAACAATCCAACCCAATTTCCACCCTTGCATGCTTCAAGGCCCTGGATAGCATGATAACAACATCATTCACACTCTGAGTCCGGAATTTCAGGAAAGCCAATAGTAATTCGGTGGTTTCCCTGGATAGGGCTGGCGCCACGCCTCCGAACAGGATCTGCATAAGGGAAATCCGCCCCTGGGCAGTCTGATCCAAGCCCACGATCGTCTTTTGCACCTGTTCAAGGTCCAGTCCGATGGAAGCAGACCGGAGACGGCAATGCTCACAAAAACATCCCAAATCGTCCAATGGATTAATGGTCGGGGAAGGGAAGCGCACACGATCCAGGAAGAACCCCTGGTACAAGCCTTCCTGCAGCAAGCTCTCAATTCGACATAAGACGACTTCCCGTACCTCAGGATGGTTCGGGCAAACAAAAGTGAACTCTGACTTACCCCGATATCCCGGCACCTTGTGCCCACCTGCCCCAATTACCTGATATGACGATCCCGGCTGGAAGACATCGTCCCCAGTCAGCACAGGATGCCAACGCAGGAAGCGCATTTGCAGGCGCCCCGCCTCCTTACGGCAAGCTTCAAGCAACCGGGCAGGCAGGTGCCATCCGATCAACAGGTGGCTGATTGGGAGGCAGTCGGCCGCGGCGCGCAATCTATCGACTACTGCAGCGGTTTCCCGCTCCAGCAAGGCAGGGGTATCTTCGAGGTATTGAAGAGAGATTAGGAATTGCTGTTTAAGTCGACTTTTCATTGCAAGAAGGCAGCCACCCCAATAACCTATCGAAGACTCCTATCAGGACGCAACCATCTCCTGGCTAACTCAAGCGCGTTTGGATTGTTATCTGCGCGGGCAGGCATTCCTCATATTACAGCGTAAAACGCTTTCATTATTGACAGCTCACCCGCTAATCGGTGGAATGGCGTTATGCAACGCAAACTATGTTCGCCAGTGGCGGAACCGCTGTACAGCTCGTTTTCCACCAGAAAAATGGGGAGATATAAAATCCCTGTTGCCGCTGAGTTTTTCTCCTCAGGAATCTGGCAATTTCCCCAGTCCTTTTGTGACCAGGTAAAGCGGCACGCTTCCTAGCAGGCGCAGCAAAATCATTTGTATACCTTTTCGCTCAATAAGTAAGTCGTTGAACGCTGGTCTGGCAATGGGATTGCGGACGAATAGCGCGAAACAGGCTTCCGGGTGACGGTAGACCGTTTGCGCCACGATCCACTTAACCCGGTGGCTGACGCCAATTTTCCGGTGAATGATCGCTTCATACTTTTGGATTTGATTCGTAAGAATTGCCTCGGCAGCTAAGCGCCCGCTTTGTACCGCATACCGGATGCCCTCGCCGCTCAATGGATCAACCAGGCCAGCCGCGTCGCCCACCAAAAGCGTGTGGGCCGTTGATATTTTTTCCTTGCCTGTATAAATTGGCACAGGGTGTCCATGCATGACCAAACCCTGCATGGGAATCTGGTAGCGTTCCATCACTTGCAGGAGGGTGTCCTGGAGCTCACCTGGCCTGGGATGCATCGCCCCAATGCCAACTGAGAGATGCTCGGCTTTTGGAAAGATCCACAGGTATCCCATTGCGATTTCACCGAAAATGAATAGCGGGGCTTCTTTAAACCGGTAAAAGATTTCCGGCGGTACCGGCGCTTCCACTTCGATCGCCCCCAACATAGTTTTATTCCTGCGCAAACCCAATGAATGTGCCACCACCGAGTTCGGACCATCGGCTCCAATCAGGTAGCAGCCTTCGAATTCCTTCCCCTTTTGAGTCATGACGATAACTCGATCTGTTTCTTCCTCGATCGATATAACTGCATCACCTTGGCGCACCTCTGCCCGGGCGTGATTGAGCAGGAATTCATCCAAATCCGCCCGCATTGCCATCCGGGTAGGACTCTCCTGGAGATCGAAAGTAACGGATTCCCCTCGATAAGCATACGTAACCGTCTTGACGTAGGATTCAATCACTGGTTCAAAATCAAACGGAAATTCTTCAAGCAGCCTGACAGAAGTGGCCCCCCCACAGGCTTTATAGCGAGGGAAGACCTCTTTTTCAAGCACAAGCACCCGGTGCCCAGCTTCCCCCAGGTAATAAGCTGCCGTTGCCCCACCCGGCCCCCCGCCCACGACAATCACGTCATAAAGATTGTTATCAAACATACCTATGCTCTTTTTTGATGAATCGGGTAGGCTTTACAATCAAAGCATCCAGGAGGTTCAACCACCTTTTCAATTTAGTTGCACCTGATTGCTTCACCGAATGTTGCATTTAGTATACTTTGAAATTAATTTAGATACAATCAGATGCCAAGATAGTGTCTGTAACATCAGCGGCGGGTATTAATGGTACACCGCGATGTCCGCCTGCTCGTTGGACACATCCGGCTGCTCCATTGCCCACGCGTAGGCCGACTCATCCGCCACCTCCCCAAAGACAACCGGAAGACCTGACGCTTTCGCCCGCTCGTAGTACCCCTCCAAATCGAAATCGGGTTCCTCTGCCCGATCCGCCGTAAAGTACAGCACTCCACCCGGCTTCAATGCTTCCTGGAAGCCACGCAATATCCCAGGGTAATCCTCAGGACAGATGTGCTCCATCGCGTCCATGCAGATGACCCCATCAAACGTCTCCAGAAAATGCATCTCCTGAAGGGCCATCTTTTTGTATTGTACCTCCGGGAAGTGTTCCTTCGCTCGCGCCAGCATCCCCGCTGACTCGTCGATTCCGACCATGGGATGGCCGGCGTCCAGCAGCAGGCCATCATAGCGGCCTGCGCAGCATACCGCCCTCGCTCCCGTTATCAAGGGTTCCTGGCTTGCGCCGCTTCACTCACCACCCTTGACAACGGGACCCAGCGAGAGCGGTAAATCGGCTGCGTACAGGCGGTTCAGGTTAGACGGTCAGCTTTTCATCTTGCAATTCCGGTACGTAAGCAGTAATATAATATTAAGGAACATCTATTCATTAATGAATATTAAATTCATAAATGAATAGATGTCAATATAATACAAGGGCATCCAATGTTTGAAAAGCTTATTGATCAACTTAGAAGTGATGGTCCAAATCTACCAAACAGCTTATCGACTGCTGTAGGGGATTTGATTCGTAAAGCCCGAATTTCAGCAAATATGAGTCAGGCTGACCTTGCAATAAAGACATACTTAAAACAATCTTCCATATCAAGAATAGAATTAGGCACAAGGGCAGTAACTATGGAAGATTTGATCTATCTGTGTATTTGCCTAAAGAAACCAATATCCTATTTTTTCCCAAAGCATTGGCTTCTTGAAGATGAGGTTGAAAAAAACCTTATGCCTCTTGAAAAAGAATTACTTATGCAAGTAATGCAATTAGACAATGATGATTTACGCAGATTAATAGCTCAAGCCAGAGCCCTGGTAGAACTTTCAGAAAAATAATCTAATGGTGGGGATATGGTGAATTCTAAAAAAGAAATTAGTAATAACACTAACAAAAATCATCCGTGTTGGGTTCTTTTCCCCTTAAGAGGGCTCGATATTACAGACGAGCAGCACGATTTATTTCAGCCAGCCTTTGGTGATTTCACTGTCGTTTCAAAGAATCATATTCGACAAATTATTAAATTACTAAATCTCAGCAAAGATCCCGTTCATGGCGAACAAAATGAACATGATACTATTTACATGGTGGAAAATGCAACTTTTCGAGAAGATTTCCATTCATTTATCGCTGTTCGGCGTAGAGGAAATTTCTCCATCAAAAACCCCATGCCAAAATGGGTCAAAGACGCCAAGGCTCGCTCCTATCAAATTGCAGCACTATTCACTTTGGTATTACTAGCAGAAAGTGCATCTGGGGAAACTTGCGGGTTGGTAGAACAATTACATAAACAAACCCAATCTACTATTATGTTTGACATTGACAATGGGGAGTTTATGTTCCAATCTGGTGGTCGGTATCATTTGAGAATCCAACCTTTGCATGAGGCAATTATTTTGTCTCTAAATGAACTTAAACAAACCCTATATAAAGCTCAATACCAACATTTAACAAACGCCTTACTTCCACAACGTTCACTCTTACCAAAATCGCTGTCGCGTGCAATAACTCAAGCAGCAGTTAGATTATCGGATGCAATTCATAGCGTCACGCCTTCTTCTCAACTCTTGGGAGCCGTTACCGCAATGGAAATTTTGCTTGCCAGCCAATCTGAAAAATATGAATCATTAACTAATCGTTTATCAGCATTGCTCGGAAATGAATCTCTCATTCAACATGATGTTGAAACTGTACTTCAGTCACGACATTTATACGTTCATCAAGGACAAGAAATCGAAGAAATAGAGATATCATTAAAGGCGGTAGGCTTGGCTCTTAGCAGCCTATTACATTATGCGAAAATTGCACCGCTATTTTCTGGTAAGGATGAGTTGGTTAATTATTTAGATTTCATACATAGTGGTGATAATCTGTCGGCGCATTGGGACGAAGTTCAACAAAGAACCTTCCATGATTTACAAGAACATGAAAGAAAAACCGTCGAACTGCCTTTTTTGGAATCTTTATCAAAAGTTATCTTAATGTAATTCTAAAGAAATTGAACCTAGAACCACCAGATTAAAGTTTCATCTCTAATTCATTCATTCATTTTTTCCCGCTTTCTAGATAGCTCTAATCTTCCATAGTCAAAAGCTGCACGGGCAGAAGTTCATCACACCAACCAACTGAAAACTGACCGGGAAGTCCAGTGAGCCTCGCGCTTGGCTGATTTTAGCAATTCATAATTTAATCCTGAGGCGTGAGTATTAAAGGATCACCTGATTGATTGAAAAGGGGATTGAGAAGCACTTGGCTTTTTGTCCAAAACGTAAACATGTTTTGTACCAACCTTATCGCACCACTCACGGAAACGCGTTGTTGTCGCGTGAGATGGAGCCGCAGTCTGCTGGAGATGGTGTTGGGCCGCTTTTTATTGATCATGGTCTAATTATTTTTAATGTCAACTCCAAAGTTTCTACTGGCTTCCGGACGGTTTTCTACGAGGAACACTGTTAGAGCTTATTCCTTTCGTTCCCATACTTTCAGGAGCAATTTCTCCATTATCCAACTAACTCCGATGGAAAAGATGACCAAATAGGAAAACAAATTGCTATCGAGAAACCCCCGTTCTTGCAATAACGTCAAAACTGCAAAAGCCAATGGTGAAACCCCGTTTGCCAACTCGCGGCCATCCTTGTTTATTGCTCCACGCCAAACCTTCCACAATCCCCAAACCAGCAAGACCGCTACTGTGATTACTAATACCACTGGCATAATTTCAATTGGTAGAAGGCCTATGCTAGTCAGGAGATAGAGACCGAAAGGCACGAAGGGTAGAGTATGTTTGAATAGTGATCCCCACTTTACCTGACTTTGCAGATTTTCGTTACTCATTTGCATTCTCCTTAGAATCGAGCAACTTTTTTTCCCGGTCTCAAGTATAAGGCCAAAGACCCAACTATGATTCGATAAGAATATTTTCATAACATGCAATTTTGCAT
>JBGOZL010000134.1:0-6033 GCA_041480185.1 Anaerolineae bacterium | reverse complement strand
TGAGTTTACTAAAAAAACCAACCTTACTCTTTCAGGGAAAGCTATGGAGCAGATTATTGCGTGACTCAAAGACATCTCCCAAAGGGAAGATGATAGCTGGGCATTCTGGAATGGCTCAAATGACCAGCGGTGCTGTACTTGCGGATTATCGTGGTAATAGCGTTTTTCCGGCTCTGGTTGATGCAACCAAGTCGTTTAGTAAAGCACGCGGTAGCCGGGCTATCCGTACGGGTATTTACAAGGCAAATATGTCTAGCCGCAGGGTTTTTATCAAGTGTGGATGGATTGAAACGCCGGAACTAGAGACGTCTGACACGGTGTCCTTCGTTACTTACCTTGACCCGGATTTTCAAAAAGAACTTGGGGTATAGTCCATGCCCTTATCGATTGGGGGATGCTGGACAGCCAACTGATGTTCTGCATAATAACTTGACCAATCAAGCCTGGGGAGCGTACCGGATCGTGAAAGTCGCTGATTAGCCATTGCTACTGGCATAATCTAGTTTCTTGCAGGTTGAATTTATTTGGAGCAACGATTGCATTTTTATCTGGTTTTTTGGGAGGGGAAGGAAAATGAGCGCACAATCATCCGCAAGTCAATCTAACTCAATACAAGAAACTAAGCCAACAACTCTGTTTAGTAGCTTGTATAAGGGATTGGGTGATCTATCCAAGCGCGCCTTTGACCTGATTATTTCTTTATTGGGCTTGATCACCCTATCACCATTTTTTGTTTTCGTTGCCTTATTGATTAAACGCGATTCATCGGGACCTGTTTTCTATTGGGGACCGCGGGTCGGTAAAAACGGACGCAATTTTAATATGCTTAAGTTTCGAACAATGTATGAGCGCCCGGAAAGTTATAACGGTCCGCGCCTGACCTGTGACGGAGATTCGCGTATCACACCATTGGGAACATGGTTGAGGGATACAAAAATCAATGAATTGCCTCAACTCTGGAATGTTCTGATTGGAGAGATGAGTCTGGTTGGTCCGCGCCCCGAAGACCCTGAGATTGCCAAATCATGGCCGGAGGAAGCGCGTAACACAATATTATCTGTCAGACCCGGAATCACAAGTCCGGCAAGCATCCTTTATCACGACGAGGAAAAACTGCTTTCCGGTAGAGGTCTGATGAGCGAATATTATGAGAGCATTCTGCCTGAAAAAATCCGGCTGGATCTTCTCTACGTTCGTCACCATTCATTTTTCTCCGATCTTGATACTATCTTCTGGACATTATTCATCCTCGTCCCGCGCTGGGCAAAGTTAAAGATCCCTGAAGGTTATTTGTTTGCTGGACCCATCTTTCGCGTTGCCAACAGATATGTTTCCTGGTTCGTGATAGATCTGGTGGAATCGCTTGTATTGGTGGGCATTACCGCCCTTTTATTCCGCATTCAAATGCCGTTGAATTGGGGAGTTGGCGGGATTATTCTCCTGGGGGTCATCCTGGCGCTCCTGTTCAGCGGTGTCAATTCCATTGTGGGACTTAATCGAATTGTCTGGTCACATGCGACCGCCGAGGATGCCTTCGGTTTGATTGCGTCTGGTAGTTTCGTAACTGTTTTGATTCTGGGATATAACTACATTCTTTCAATCTATCATTGGTTTAACCTCTCATCACTTCCTACGCAAATGATCATTGTCATTGGTCTTTTGTCGCAAGCGGGTTTTATTGTCACCCGTTATCGTTTGCACTTGCTCGCGATGATTGCCAATCGATGGCTGGCCTTACGGCGAAACACCCTGGTCTTGGGAGAACGGGTATTGGTGATTGGTAATGGCGAGGCTGGCCAAATTGCCACCTGGCTGCTAAGTCGCCCTTCGTATCGAACTGCTTTCTCCATTGTAGGAATAATAAATGATACTGATCCTACAAAAAATGGAATGAGGGTTAATGGATACTGGATGTTGGGCACCATCAAGGATATACCGACAATCATAAAGCGCTATGACATTGGGATTATCGTGTCAACTGTCCCGGACACAGCGCAGGAACTAAATGAATATGTCTTTGACCTCTGCCAAAAACAAAATATTCGGTTGATCTTTCTCAATGATCTGATGTTGATGGTTGATCGACAGGTAACTCAACCTATCAGGAGTTTCGAATATCCTGTTTGGTTGGATGAACGCCTGGAATTCAAGGCCATGCATGATGCCATTACCGGTCTTCCAAATCGCTACCTGTTCCAGGATCGAATCAAGCGTGCAATCGCTTATACTAAGCGGTATAAATCTCGGCTGGCAGTTATATTCGTCAGAATAGAAAGGAAAAACATAAAAACTGATGAACTCGGGCGTAAATATGGTGACCATATATTGATGGAGGTTGCCAAACGACTCGCCACTTGTGAAAGAGGCAGCGATACTCTGGCTTATGTGGGAAAAAATAAATTTGGAGTGATCCTGGAAAATATGACGAACGAAGGTACCCCAGACGTGGTCGCTAAAAGAATACTTGGGTTACTTTCAGAACCCATTAAAATTGAAAGACTTGATGTCCGATTAAATGTCAACATAAATATCTGTCTGGATACAAATGGCGTCGATGACTTGGAAGCGCATTGTAATAAAGAAATCGATTCACAATATATCGCTAACCAGCAGGCAGAGGCTCTGAACCGCAATGAAAACAAATTGGTTGAATAAGCGCGTTTTGGTTACAGGAGCGGGTGGCTTCATAGGCAGCCATCTGGTGGAGCACCTTCTGGCTGAAGGGGCGACGGTGCGCGCATATGTCCGCTACAATTCCCGCGGCGATCCAGGCTTGCTCCGCATGCTATCGTCTCAAGTACTGTCCCAATTGGAGATTATTGCAGGCGACTTGCAGGATGAACTTGCGGTTCGTAAAGCCGTAGAGGGAATACAGGTTGTTTTTCATTTGGGTGCCATGGTCTCCATCCCCTATTCATACCGGCATCCTGTTGAAGTTGCCAAAACTAATTTTATCGGGACCTTGAATGTGTTGACAGCCTCCTTGGAGAATAAGGTGGAGAGGCTGATCCATACATCCTCAAGCGAGGTATACGGTACAGCAAAACAAGTACCGATAAATGAGTCTCATCCCCTGCAGGGCCAGTCTCCTTATTCGGCCAGCAAGATTGGGGCGGACAAACTGGCGGAAAGTTTCTTTTGTACATTTGGGTTGCCAGTGGTAACAATTCGTCCATTTAATACTTATGGCCCCCGCCAGTCGGCAAGAGCAGTCATCCCTACTATCATCACACAAGCTTTGACCCAGAATACCATTAGCCTCGGAAACCTGAATACGATAAGAGATTTTACATTCGTAAAAGATACCGTCACGGGGATAATAAAAGCCGCAGAGGCGCCAGACATTTTGGGAAAAGAATTAAATCTTGGAACTGGTCAGGAAATAAAGATTAGTGAATTGGCCCAGAAAATAATCTGGAAAACTGGTCGCCCGGTCGAAATTATCATTGATCCAGTTCGTTTACGCCCAGATCGGTCTGAAGTAATGCGATTGATATCGGATAACACTCTGGCCCGCAAACTATTGGGATGGGAACCGATAGTAAGCCTGGATGACGGGTTGGATCAAACTATTGCTTGGATAAAAACGCATCTGGATCTTTATCAAATTGGGACTTATGAGTTTTAGGGCATAAATATTATGAAAGCAATTGTTTTGGCGGGTGGCAAAGGTGCACGATTGGCGCCGTATACTACAATCCTCCCTAAACCATTGATGCCGATCGGTGATATGCCCATCTTGGAAGTACTCTTGCGGCAAATGAAATGCGCGGGTATTGATGAGGTGGTTATTACAGTCGGTCATCTGGCTGGTTTATTGCAGGCGTTTTTTCAAGATGGCAGTAACCTCGGTTTGAATATTTCCTACAGCTTTGAAGACGCTCCATTGGGAACTGCAGGACCACTGTCGTTGGTCACAGGTCTCGACCAAACATTTCTGGTATCAAACGGTGATGTACTAACCACCTTGGATTTGAAAGAACTTATTCGATTCCATGCAGAGCAGTATGCAGCCGCGACAATTGCAGTTCATTGCCGTAAAGTAGATATCGACTTTGGGGTGGTCAATTGTGATGGGAATTTCCGTATCATTGGCTATTCCGAGAAGCCCTCCATCGATTATATGGTAAGCATGGGAGTATATATTTTTGAACCGAGGGTACTAACGTATATTCCGCATTGCCAGTACCTGGATTTGCCCGACTTGGTGAAAAAAATGATTTCAGCGGGGGAAAAAGTGGTCGGTTTCCCCTATACCGGTTACTGGCAGGACCTGGGAAGACCTGACGATTATGAGCATGCGACTCTTGACTTTGATTCGATGCGTACCCAATTTTTACCGGAGGATTAGCTATGGAATGGCAGATTCCGTTGGCAGATATTGATTTCGATTCAAGGGAAGAAGCGGCTGTTTTGGAAGTTTTGAAGAGTCGCTGGCTGACAATGGGAGGGGTTACCCAGGCTTTTGAAGAAGAGTTTGGTTCCTACGTTGGCGCTCACCATGCAATTGCAGTTGCAAATTGCACGGCTGCGTTGCACCTGGCTTGCCTTGCCGTTGGCCTCGGACCGGGAGATGAAGTGATTGTTCCATCACTGACCTTTGTGGCGACCGCGAATGCTGTCCGGTATACAGGTGCAACACCAGTTTTTGCCGATATTGATAGTGAACAGGACCTGGATATATCCGTCAACTCGATTGAACAAAAACTGACAAAACGAACCCGGGCAATTATGGTAATGCATTACGGGGGCTATGCCTGCGATATGCCGGGAATCATTAAGTTGGCCAGGGCTCATGGTCTGAAGGTGATAGAAGATGCTGCTCATGCGATTGGATCGGAAATTGAAGGTCGCAAAATGGGCGTCTGGGGCGACATTGGATGTTTTAGTTTCTTCTCAAATAAGAATATGACCACCGGGGAAGGCGGCATGGTTGTTACGAATGATGAGGATGCTGCCAACAAGATGCGGGTTTTACGTTCACATGGGATGACAACCATGTCTTGGGATCGTCACAGGGGTCATGCCTGGAGTTATGATGTGGTTGAACTGGGCTACAACTATCGCATTGACGAAATTCGAGCTGCTATCGGGCGGGTCCAGTTGGCCAAATTGGATCAAAATAACAAACGGCGCAGAGACCTTTGTATGCTTTATCGCGAACAACTGGAAGAGTTAATTCCAACAATTGTGGTACCTTTCGATAAACCACGAGGCACATCGGCTTGTCATCTAATGCCAATTTTGCTTCCCGATGGGGTTGATCGTACTGGTTTTATGGAACATATGAAATCCAATGGGATTCAAACCAGCATACATTACCCTCCCATCCACAAATTCCAAGCATACACAAAAGGTGGAAAGGCTCACTTCGACTTGCCTGTAACAGACAATGTTACTAGACGAGAGGTGACCATCCCTCTCTATCCCGGCCTTACTGATGAAAATGTGGCCGATGTGGTTCATTCAATTCAGGATGCTATCCACAAAACAGACAAATAATTATCGTGAAAGTAAAAAGTTGATAGCTTCCCTTATTCTTGGCACAAGAAAAAAGGACAGATATGGAAATTAAGCAATTTGTTTTTTTATTGAAGCGCTGGTTTTGGTTACTGATCTTGGGGCTTGTTTTGGGTGCAGTCAGTGGGATCCTAATTAGTCGGATTCAGACACCTGTTTATCAAGCCACTGCCAAAATATTGGTGATGCGGGTTCCTGATCAAAGTCTCTCGGGATTGTCCTACCTTGGCGATCAGCAATTGGCACAGACCTTTTCTGAATTAATAACCACGGTACCCGTTATTACAGACGCCTCAAATCAATTAGGGTTTAAAATTGATGCTTCACAAATTCAGATTCAGCAAAATACTAATTCCCAGATAATTAAAGTGATCGCGGAAGATAATGATCCTCAAAGATGCGTAACGATTGCAAACACCTTGGTGGAAACAGCGATCACCCATTATGTGGGTTTGCAGGTCGGACAATATTCCTCAGTGGAAAAGGATATTCAAACGCAACTAAATTTCATGC
>JBGOZL010000133.1:0-6035 GCA_041480185.1 Anaerolineae bacterium | reverse complement strand
GCTTCAGGAGGTCGAAGCGAAGGTGGAATCAGTTGAGGAGGAAATTCAAAGCCCGGTGAAGCGACGTACAGCCAGGGTGGAACGTCCCACCTCGCATGCCCCTCTCAAAGTAGGTGATAAAGTTATCCTGAAAAAGCTCGGCAACGCAGGGACGATCATTTCACTTGACGAAGATGAGGCCGAAATCCAGGCTGGTCCGTTGCGCATGCGCGTCCCTCTGGATGAGTTGAAGCGGAATAAAGAGGTCCTGGAGACTGAAACGGAAAGCGTGGTAAAGGTTAAAAGTCCAAAAACCGTCGTTGAGTCCTCATCAGAAATACGAGGTAGCCCCGGTTACAGCACGGGGCATCGCCAGCGATCGATTCTTGCCGCCTCCCCCGGTATCGAACTCGACCTGCGAGGCCAGCGCGCCGAGGATGCTCTGGAGATGCTCGAACGTTACATTGAAAAAGCTTATATGACCGGGCTGCCATTTGTGCGCATCATCCACGGTAAAGGGACTGGGAAACTCCGCCAGGAGGTGCGGGCTGCGCTCAAGGAACATCCGCACGTTTTTTCGTTCGAAGAAGGTGGGGATAAGGAAGGGGGAGCAGGTGTTACGGTGGCAAAGCTGGAAAGGGAATAAATCAAAACTCTGAGTTCCCGAGAACCCGGAGTTTTTCTATTGTTTCTGAACCGCCACCCACTCACGGACACGTACTTCAAGCACGTCTAGGGGGACAGCGCCTCCCAACAGTACCACATCATGAAACTCCCGTAAATTGAACCTGGCGTCCAATTCCTTTTCAGCCAGCGCTCTAAGCTCGCGTATCTTCAACTCGCCCAGCTTGTAGGCTAATGCCTGCCCCGGCCAGGCAATGTAACGGTCCACTTCATTGGTGATGTTGAGCAGGGTGGAAGACGTGTTTTCCGCCATGAAATCAATTGCCTGCTGGCGTGTCCAACCCAGGGCGTGCATGCCGGTGTCCACCACCAGGCGGCAGGCGCGCCACATTTCATATGACAATCGCCCAAAGTTCGAATAAGGGTCGTGATAGAAACCAACTTCCATTCCCAGTCTTTCTGAATACAAGGCCCAGCCTTCAACAAAAGAGGTAAACCCGGTAAAGCGGCGGAAGTTCGGAAGGTCTCCGAGCTCCTGTTGAAGAGCAATCTGCAGGTGATGCCCCGGCACCGCCTCGTGCAGTGAAAGGGCCTCGATTTCGTACAATGGGCGGCTGGCCAGGTCATATGTGTTGACATAATAGTTGCCCGCCACAGTGCCATCCCCGGTGCCGGGCTGGTAATACGCGGCTGTCTGCCCTGGAGCGCTGAAGGCTGGGATTTCCCGGATGCCATAAGGTAAGCGCGGCAGGGTCTTAAACAGCCTGGGCAGTTCGCCGTCCATGCGCTTGAGTACCAGAGCCGATTTCTCCAGGAGTGCCTCCGGCGTGGTCACGTAAAAGCGCGGGTCCTTGCGCAGGAACTCTATAAAGGCGCCGAAATCTCCCTTGAAACCCGTCTTGCGGATAACGCTATCCATTTCCGCCCGAATCCGTTTGACTTCGCTTTGACCGGTCGCATGGATGTCCTCAGGCGAAAGATCCAGCGTGGTGAAGAAGCGAATGCGGTCCTGGTAATAAGCACGACCATCCGGCAGGTCCAAGGCGGCAATCCCCGCGCGGGACCCGGGAACGTATGCCGTTACGAGGAATTGGAGCAGAGCCTGATAAGCCGGTACCACCGACCCGGTAATGGCATTTTGCGCGGCCGCCGTCAACCTCTCCCGATCAACCCCGCTCACCGAAAATGGGAAACTTTCGAATGGTTTGTAGAAAATGCTGCTGACCGGGTCTGTCACGATCTGCGCCCGCAGGGATTCGTCCACTCCATCGAGCGTGACGCGCGGCGGGACGTAGCCAGTACGCAGACCGAGGCGAAGCAAATCAATGCTCTCGTTAAAATAACGGGGCAGCGCTTCCAGCCGGGCGAGATAATTTTCATAATCGCGAACTGAACCAAAAGGGGATGACAGGTATAGGTCCGGGAAATACATGTGAAATCCGCCTGCCTTGGATATGGGCAGGCGGTAGCCATGGTAATCCAGCCCCGCAATCTCAAAGTCCAACATGCGCGCGAAGATCTCGCAGTTCAGCCGGTCGGCAGGAGGAAGGGCACGGCAGTCAACCATTTGCAGGCGCTGACGGAAGACAGCCAATTGGGTGCGCCAGGAAACGTAATGCTCCTCCCCGGCCGCGGGAAGGAGGTCGTTGAAACGATGGTCCCCGCAGGAAGTGGCAAAGAGCGGATCCCAGCGCATCCAGGCTTCCCACTGGTCGGCAATCAACTGGTTGAAAATCGAGACAGTCCCGGTTCCAGAAATGGGTTCAGAGACAGCCATCCATAAATCCTTTCGATCGATCTTTTGTGAAGATTTCTCGGTTCACGATCGAGACCATTCTCGCGCAAAGCGAAGAATGCGCCTGCGGATATAAAAAGCATCCGGGTCGGCGATCGGACGCTGCACCTTGATCAATTCGACGGCCTCCTGTGGGTCATATCCCAGGGCGATCAGGATGGCCGCGCCCATCGCAACCCCGCGGTGACGCCCCCTGGCACAGTGAACATAAACCTTCCCGCCTTCCCGGATCGTCTCCAGCGCAACATGGACGCCCCGCATTAAAAATCTTACAGGGATGGGGAATACCGGATTATCAAGCGTCGGCAGCCACAGGATATTGAGGGGAGGCTGATGCCTGTCTTTTGGGGGAAGCCAGTCAAAACGCATATTGATGACCAGGCGTACCCCCAAGTCTCGCAAAGAACCATATTCATCGGCACGCGGAGTATCCCCAATATAAAGGTTGTCAGTAATTTGGGAGAAATTCATGGATGAAATCTTATCACAAACCTAGACCCTGCGAGTTCTCTTTGAAAGGCCCCCCAAGGGAGTAAGGACTCGGACATCTGTTTTATGGTCTCATCACCGCCCTGCGGACGATATCCAGCACCTGCAAAGCGGACAATCGCTGAATGGCGGCGGCTTCATCGGTCAGGTAGAGGTCACCCTGGTAGGTGGCGTCGGGGCGGGTGTAGAGGCCGCGATTGGGTAGTCCGTCCACCGCCGCCCAGAAGTTCCAAAAGGGAATGTTATATTCAACGGCTAATTGGGCGTATTGAGCATTCACATGCTCGTTCAACTCACGGTCATCAGCCTTGCTGGCCAGGATGGGGACGACGCCAGCCGCAATGAGCTGATCCAGGATAGTCCGCATATAACTCTCGTTACGGTTCTCGTAATGCGTGCCTACATGGATAATGACAAAGGATGGTTTGTGGATGCGCATTTCGCATTGGAGTGGAGTTTCATATATGGTGCAAGTGTACTTGTTCTGGGTCCATTGATCCCAGAGCAGCGCACCGGAGGTGGTGCCGCCGCGCACTGTGGGACTCATGCGATTCAACGATCCATTGAACCATGCCAATGTTTCTTGTAAACTTGGTGGCAGCCCGGCGATCGACTGCGGGTCAGTTTCATAAATGCCTAGGAAGACGTTCGGCTCGGACTGGCAATCGCCAAAAACTGAAAAGGCGTGAGGGTCGTTGCCAAAGGTTTGTCCGAGCATATAAATCTGACGGGCATATTCCGGAACGATGGGAATCACCGGCCAGTGATGCCAGTCCGCCGGGTCGAGGAAAAGGGCAGCGGGGAGGGGAGTGGAAGTTGGGAGGGGAGTGCGAGAATGTTCAAGGGTCGCATTGAGGTTTGGGGTCTCCATCGACACAGGGGTCAGCGTTGGCTCTTCGATTGTGATCAGGGTAGGTTCCAGAGTCGGGCTGCCTATCACGGAAGGCTGCGGCGTATCAATGGAGGGTGCCATCGGTACGGCAGGGGTCGTTGTCAAAAAGAATGGCTGGCAGGCCGCAAGTAAAATGACAAGGGTCAACGCAAGTAGAAGCAGAATCCGAAGCGGCATTGGGAAAGTATACCAAATCCGAAAATGATTGGCATGATCAGGCAGCCGCTGGGGTTTGGAAAGAAATTCGTCTACGCCCGTCACGACCCCGCGGTGACGGCACATGGCACAATGAACGTAGATGTTACGACCCCGGATCGTCTCCAGCGCAGCCTGAACGTCTCGCATTAATAATTTTACAGAGATGGGGAATACCGGGTTATCGAACATCGGCAGCCACAGGATATTGAGGGGCGGCTGATGCCTGTCTTTTGGGGGAAGCCATTCAAAAACCCTTATTGATGACCAGGCGTACACCCAAGTCTCGCAAAGAATCATATTGATCGGCGCGTGGAGTATCCCCACGAAATACGTTCCTTGTAATTTTGGATAAATTCATATGGCGTATCTTATCACAATCAGAAAAATTTTTTCCAGTCCATTCGGAAGGGAAATCCATTACATCTCTTCTATTCCAAGCAAGCCATTCCCAATAATTCAATTTGCACTTTAATTATTCCTCAAGGGGGCATTTTAGGCTGATGCGTTACTTAATTACCATACTTACACGCTCTCTACAATTTAAAAAAACCATGGCATTCAATTATTATTACCTGTATAATAATTATTGGTTATTGAAAAATAACCATATGCTGACTTAATTTTATGATTGTTATGTCTTCAAATAAATTCCGCCCTCATTTATTTATCGTAAGCCTTCTGATCCTGGTCAGCTTGGCAGTCGTTCCTCTGCATGCGAATGCGCAAATCCCGGTTACCGGAGATTTGAGCATCGGACTCTCCTCCCCGTTACCTGCAAATCCCGCCAGCCTGGCGTTTTTTATCCAACAGGTTAAAAACGATTCTGCGCAGAAAATAACCGGTTTGTACATGAGTAATTTGTTTTCTTTTCCGGTCATTCAACAACCAGGCGACCAGCCTGCGTTTGTTTCTCCTGCAGACGACCAGGTTACCCAATTCCAATCAGCCTCTGCATTCGGATCTTTGGGTTTTGTGGCACATAATACCCTGGCGGGAAAGAAGTTTTCCGAAATCAAGACCGGCGACCTGATCTCGGTTGTTTATGGAGACGGGCATTACACACAATTTCAAGTCAGTCAAATTCGAAGACTCCAGGCTCTTCAACCTAACAACCCCTACTCCTCATTTATAGACTTATCCAATCATCGAACACTTTCCGTTGAAGACATCTTCTATCAAACTTACGGGGTGAACGACCACCTTGTTCTACAGACCTGCATCACGTTTCAAGGGCTTGGCACCTGGGGTCGTTTATTTGTTATAGCCGTCCCGTATACCCCGATACCCTTTAGGACCTTCCCACAAAACTTTCTACGCATCCGACCACTATAAAACCATCCGGACTGGTTGATTGTCTGATTTAAAAAAACGGGCAGGTCATGATCTGCCCATTTTGATTCCAATTCTCTTCGAGATTTTATTGCGGCGGTTCCGTCGCAGGTGTTGTATCAGGGCTGTCTATGGGGAATGCCACTATAACAACCCGATGCGTATTGCTGTCCGCCGGCCAGCAGGTGATCAGGGTTATTCGTTCGTCCGTGGACGGCTCGATCCATCGAGCATTCTCAAGCCGTTTCGAGAGAGGTGCAAACCGTTCCGGCAGTAGCATTTTGGCAATCACCTGGTAATGAAATTCTTGCGAGCCAGAGAAAATGTTGATGGCATCCCCGATTTCAAGTGTCACCAGGTCCTTGAACACCTTGCCGTAGGCATTATGGTGGCCATTCAGCACGGTGTTCCCCGGCAGGCCAAGCAAGGCAGAAGAATCCTGCCAGCCCACCGCAAACTCCTGGGGCGCCAGCCACTGGTAATAGACCTGGTCACTGACAGTAATGGTCTTATAACTAACCGGGATGATGGGAGCATCAACGTTGATGATTGGGATGACCAGGCGGTCCGGAATCAACCCAACAGAGTCGGGCAGGGCTGTTGCTGCTGGCGTGAAACTCCCGCCGGAATTGACTGTCGGCGCGCCTGCCAGAGTTGCGCTCCCCACGACGCTATCATTTCCCACGCCGGCAGGAGCGATGATTGGCAGGGAATTGTCGTCCTGTCCCG
>JBGOZL010000132.1:0-6040 GCA_041480185.1 Anaerolineae bacterium | reverse complement strand
CAGTTGTGGATCATTGGTTGCCTCCCGGGATGCCAGGCTGGTATTGGTGGTATTCGTGGTATCGATCGCCAGGTTGTAAGTCCCATCTGACTTGATGTAACTGGTGATGTCTACCGCTACCCATGCCCCCGCATTGAAAGGCTTCGAATTGTTGAGCACGTTTCCGACTGCTGGTGAATTGGTATAGTTGATACTGCTCTCGGTCCAGATGTTATCTGCCACGGAATGGACCGCAAATCCTGTCGTGCTAGCGCTGTTGGCATAGATGCGCAGGATCGCCGATTGGACGGTCCCGCCGGCTATGCCGCTCACCACAAAACGAAGGTAGCTGCGCTTGATTGGTGAACTGTCCACCCTAATGGAAGTATCTGTGCCATAGTTGCTGCTGGGTGAAGTCTCGATTACGACCGAGTCCGCGATAGCTTTGAATGTGATCGAAGGTGCTTGCGCAACCGCTGCCTTCGTGGAGGCGTGCACCACTGCATTGGCATTCAATGCCAGTAAAACCACGATGAGCAAGTTCACGAACCGGTAAAAGTTTTTTGACTGCATAACGATAATCCTTTCTGAATTCAGACCTTTTGGAAACGGATCGGTCTGTTGGATCCAGGTCGAAAGGGTTTTACTTTATTGGGCCTGGTTTTCTTGACCGGAATACATCGGTCAATGGTTTGGACCTTTCATCTTCTCCTTTTTGGTTCCGGCTTTATTAGAGTCATTTTCCATTCGTGTGCAGTATATCCAGGTATTGGCCATAACCCGAAGCGCTTTCCCATATTGTGGCAGGTTCGACAATGGTGCCTTCTCCCCACTCGCTGAAGGTCGTGATCAGTTGCCAATTTGCACCGGAAGCCACCATGTCTTTGACATTCTGTGTCCAGCGGTTGAGATCGCGCGCCAGCCGTTCAGGCGTTCCCTTAAGCCAAAAACCCGGGCTGATGCTGAAGCTGTAGCTCCCCTGCTGGTCAGCTGCGACGGCGGGGGCATACTGGTGCCAGCTATCCGGCTGGCTGGTGCATTTGGTATATCCGGGGAATACCTTGAGCACAATATATGCTCCCACGGTATTTGCCTGCCTCCAGCGATCGGCCATACCGCAGGCGTCATTGGTATCCGCATACACAAAGACCACAAATTTACCGTTTACTTGCAGGAAACTTGGATTTTGACCATAATGGTTGAGAATATAGGTCAGGTCGTTCTGGATCTGGCTGACAGAGGGATCTCCCTGGCTTTCATTTTCATAATAAAGCGCCCAGCGGAAGTTTGTTCCTGCGGCCGCGGTGAGCAGGCCGGCGATCTTGGAATCCGTTTGGCTGCCCTGTCCCCACCAAGAAGCAATTCCAGCCTGGATGTTGCCATACTGCATCATGGCAATATGTTCCTTTAGGATATTCTGGTCGGTCGAACTGTAATACCCAAGCTGGGGGGTGTAATTGGAATATGGATAGATACCCTTCTGTGTCCAAGCCTCCGGGAACCAGGGATAATAGAACGCAGCCCGGATCGAGAAGGATGGCTGCCAGCCAGTTCCCCCGGTACTGGTTGGAGTACTTGTCGGAAAAGGTGTTTGAGTGGGAGCAAGGGTAGGGACGGTTGTTTTTGTGGGAACAATAGTTGGGATGGTTGTTTTTGTGGGCGGTGTAGTAGGAGTCGACACTACTTGGCTTACCATAGTCACCACCAGTTGAGGAGCCTTGCTTCCGGTTTCGCGTGAAGCCAGACTCGTATTGGTGGAGTTTGTAGTAGTCAAAACGAGATTGTAGGTGCCTTCAGCCTTTATATAGCTGCTGACATCTACCGCGACCCACACCCCACCGCTAAAAGGCTTTGAACTAGAGATGACATTCCCAGCTGCAGGAGAATTGGTGTAGGTAATTCCAGTCTCAGTCCATGTGTTGTTTGCCACGGATCGGACCGAAAAACCTATGGTGTTGGAACTATTTGCGTAAATCCGCAGGATCGTGGATTGTACCGTCCCGCCCCCCAGCCCGTTTACAACGAAACGCAGGTAACTGCGTGTGGCGGGTGAACTGTCCACCCGTAGATTCGCGGTCTTGCCATAATTGCTACCCGGACTCGTTTGCAGAACGTACGCGTCCGCAACTGGTTTATAATTTAGCGTGGTTGCCTGGGGGATTGCAGCCAGGGAAGCAGCATGTACCACTGCGCCGGTGTTCAATGCCAGCAAAAGGACGATGATCAAATTCACGTACCGGTAAAATGTTTTTATATTCATAACAATAATCCTTTCTGGTTTTTGACCGCTTAGCAACGACACGGTCAGGTAGATCCAATTCGCTGGATATTTCTTCCAGGCAGACTGGCAGTCGCGGCTGGAAAGTTCCGGGTACTAACCCGTAACAAAATATCCCCGGATATAACTGGTATGCATCTTTTCTAAAATATAATGATGAAATTCAATGGGATGTCAAAAGTATACCCTAATGGACATAGATAAACGTCATAAATTAATTCTAAAATTGTCATGTGACATGGTTCTTTTGGGGGATTAAATGTTGAAATTGGGGGGATTTTTCAACAGGTTACCGCTAATTGCCACTTAATGTACCGAAAATAAATTCGTGGGTGCGAAGCGCACCCGCTCATCTTTTTCCGTGCTTTTCTTCCCCTCCTTTTAATGCGATTACCCCTGAAGCGTGTTGGAGAGGGGCTTGAGGTGGGGTTAGCATTTCCATGTTTCCTCGTTGCCGGCTCGTTTTATTCGTGCTTGCCATCGACCTTCATTTCGTGCATAATTGATTAGTAATTTTAATATTTATTTTATGAAAGGATAAATCAGATGCCTTATGACACCTTATTGGCTACGCGCATCCGGGCTGCTCTCGGCCCGCTCCCCAATTTGGAAGAAAAGAGGATGTTCGGTGGGGTTGGCTTCCTCATCAATGGCAACATGGCTTGTGGCGTTCACAAGAACGACCTCATCGTGCGGGTCGGTCCGCAAAAATCCGACCATGCCCTTTCCCAACCTCACGTCCGCGTCTTTGATATGACCGGGCGTACCATGGCAGGCTGGGTCATGGTCGCGCCGCAAGGCTGCGCCTCCGAGTCTGAGCTCAAAGCATGGGTCGATCAGGGGGTTATTTTTGCCAGTTCATTACCCGCAAAGGAGAAATAAAATGAAAAAAGAGACTCCTCAGGATCCAAGTTACGACCTCAAATCGGTCAAATTGCCTTACCTGGCAGGCGGGATGCTGCGCCTGTTCGTCAGCCTCGTGGAAGGTCCCCTGCGCGGGCTGCTCATCCCCAGCCTCTTCAAAAGCGCCGGCATTACCTGGTTGCGGAAGCAGCGGTTCGACGAGCCTCCTACCCTTCAGCCGGTCAATTACACCGGCGTGCCCGCTGTCGCGGCAGGGGCAGTCCCGCAGGACGAGTGGCCAAAACCCGCCTCCCTGCCCGGGCTGGGCTTTCGCTACAGCACTGTACAGGATTATGCCAAAGCTTACCGGGAAGGAAAGATCACTCCCGAAGATGTAGCTCACCGGGTGCTGGAGGCGGTTGTGACAAGTAATGCCGTTGAACCTCCCCTACGAGCCATCATCGCCATGGACCGTGAAGATGTCCTCAGACAGGCACAAGAATCCACCCAGCGCTTCAAGGAGGGCCGCCCCCTCAGCATCTTCGATGGGGTGCCGGTGGCGGTCAAGGACGAGGTGGATATGCTCCCCTATCCCACCACGGTCGGCACCGCATTCTTGGGTGAGTCGCCCTGCCACGAAGATTCCACGGTCGTGGCGCGCATGCGGGCCGCGGGTGCGCTCCTGATCGGGAAAGCCAACATGCACGAGATCGGTATCGGTGTGACGGGGTTGAACCCCAACCTGGGCACACCCCTTAACCCCTATGCACCCGATCACTTCACCGGGGGAAGTTCGAGCGGACCTGGCGCATCCGTGGCCTCGGGGCTTTGCCCGGTAGCCATCGGGGCTGACGGCGGTGGCTCGATTCGCATCCCCTCTTCATTTTGCGGCGTCGTCGGGATCAAGCCCACGTTTGGACGGGTCAGCGAGTTCGGCGCCGCGCCGTTATGCTGGAGCGTTGCTCACCTGGGTCCCCTGGCTGCCACCGCCACCGACGCAGCCTTTGCCTACGCCGTCATGGCCGGACCCGATCCCCGTGACCCCAATTCATTGCGCCAACCCGCCCCCTCCCTGGCTGGCTGGGATAAACTGGACCTGAATGGTCTCAAGGTCGGTGTCTACTGGCCCTGGTTCCGGCATGCCACCGCTGACATGGTCGCGGCTTGCGAAGCCATGCTCACAAAATTCGAGAGCATGGGTGCGCAATTGCTCGAGGTCGTCATCCCGGACCTCGAGGCCGGGCGCATCGCCCACACCATTACCATTGCCGGCGAGATGGCAACATCGCTGGAACGCTATTATGCGGAACACCACCGCCAGTACGGCTTGGACGTGCGCATTAACCTGGCATTGGCGCGCAGCTTCACAACCATGGATTTCATCCAGTCTCAGCAGGTGCGTACCCGCTTGATTGCCAACTTTGCGCGCGCCATGGAACAGGCAGACGTGATCCTGACCCCCGCCACTGCCCTGCCCGCGCCCCTCATCCCCACCGCAGCCATGCCCGATGGTGAATCGGACCTCTCAACCCTGGTCGAGATCATGCGTTTCGCCACGCCACCCAATCTCACCGGGCTGCCGGCCATTTCCTTTCCGGTGGGCTATAACGAAGACAACCTGCCACTTGGCATGCAGGCCATCGGGCGTCCCTGGCAGGAGGCCACCCTCCTGCGACTTGCGCTGGCTGCCGAGCGGGTAGTGGACCGCAAAGCCCCCAAGCTCTATTACCGCATCCTGCCGGAATGAGTGCTTGAAGGTCAAGAGCTGATGTTCGGATCCCCAACCCTTGCTCACCAAAAAAAATTTTCATTGTGCCAGGAGCAACCCTGTTCGATCCATTACGTAAATGGAGTGACTGTATTTGAATTAAGGAGGAAGGACACCATGAGAAAAACCGCAAGTCTTTTTTGGGGCATCGCCCTCATCCTGTTGAGCGCTGTCCTGCTGGCCGACCGACTTGGATATATTGACTTTTCCAACATTTCCACCAACGCCTGGGTCTTTATTTTCGGCGGCGCCGCCATCCTGTTCCTGCTGAGTTATTTCCTAAATGGCCTCAGCCATTGGGGTTGGCTCTTCCCGACCTTCATCTTTGCCGCCCTGTCTCTCACCATCTGGCTGGTCACCCGGGATATCTCCGGGGCATTCCTAGGTGCTCCTATACTGGCCGCCATCGCCCTGTCATTTTTCGTCGGCTTTGCCCTCCAACCCCGTAACTGGGGGCTGCTGATCCCCGCTTGGATAATGATGATTCTTACGATCATCACCTTGTTGGCGGACCAGGTCAAGGGTTCGCTGATCGGTGCGTTGTTCCTGCTCTCCGCCGCTCTGCCGTTCCTGATCGTTTTCCTGGCGAATCGCACCCGCCGTTGGGCGCTCATCCCAACCTGGGTGTTATTCATCCTCGGGCTGGTCGCGCTGCTTTCGGACCGCGTCAACGGTAACCTGATCGGAGCCCTGTTCTTGTATTCCATTGCCCTGCCGTTCCTCGTTGTCTACCTGCTGGATCACTCCCACCGTTGGGCGCTCATCCCGGCTGCGGTCCTGGGCATCTTGGGCACCTTCCCGCTGCTTTCCATGATTCTCACCGGGGACATTGCCGGCGCAGTTGGGATGTTCCTGTTCGCCTTACCCTTCTTCGTCGTTTATTTCCGTTGGAAGGAGGCCTGGTGGGCGCTCATCCCGGCTGGCATTTTCGCCTCCATCGGGGTTGTGGTCGTCTGCTCCATGTTCGTTCCCCAAAACAATGACCTCTGGAGTGGCATCCTGACCGGCATCTTACTGCTTGGAATGGGCCTCACTTTTGGATTTCTCTGGCTGCGCCGTGGGACGCTGCCCACCGACTGGGCAAAGTACCCAGCCCTGGCGCTGCTGGTGGCCTCCCTGCTGGCCTTTATCCTGGGGAAAAACTTCCAGGACTACTGGGCTATCGTCCTGCT
>JBGOZL010000131.1:0-6075 GCA_041480185.1 Anaerolineae bacterium | reverse complement strand
TAAGAATGAAATGACCGCGCCTAGGATTCCAACCAGAGCCAGGCCAAGGATAATGAAGCCCATTGGGATTCTTGCCCCTGATCCTACCGCTGGCTCAAAATTTAGCGCTGCCAGGGGAGGTGGCGAAGTGAAAGTTGGCAGGCGTGTTGGGGTTGTTTGAACCTGAAATGCGGCAGCAAAGGTAGGATTAATTGTTGGTGTTGTACGCGGAGTCGCTGTCGGCGGAGGTTCAACAATGGGGAGGAAACCCGGGGATAGCGATACTAATGGTGCATACACCCAACCCACTCCGTCAGGGGTACCTAAATAAATAATCTGAATCCATTCCCCCACAGGTGATTTTCCGATGGCAGGGACAGACTCACCGGGGACAAGCCAACCAATCGCATCTGGATAATCAAATGAACTAGGCCCGGAGCGGACATATGCCCCATCTGGGCTGGTTACAGTTATTATCGGGCCCGGGGGTGTCCCTGTGACAGTAGGGACATTGCCTGTAGGTTGCTGAGCCGCGGCCGGAGTCCATGCTGGAGCAAACCAGAGCATAAAAGCAAATCCGAGTAGAAGAGGAATCCAGAGATTTTTTTTTATCCGTGATGGCATATACCGCTACTTGAAGAACAAATTTCCGTAAATAGAGATGGAGTATTGCCCGATTGAGCAAAACGATTATAATCGAATTCTATGGACAGACGAGTGTTTCACGGTACTATAACCCCCTCTGATGTTGCCCAGGCATTATCTGCTGAATTTAACCAGGGTAACACTCAAACGCAAGTACTTGGCGAAAGCGGTAATTTGACCGTTCAAATCGCGTCCTCGCAGTTTTCACGTTCAGGTGGCAAAACTGCGTTGAGTGTCAATTTACAGCAAATAGAAGATGGCATCATGGTGCAGGTAGGTGAACAACAGTGGTTTGGCGTAGCTGCCAGTCTGGGACAGACAGCAATTTCAGCCCTTCTCAACCCGTTGAATCTGCTTGGTCGTTTGGATGATATCGCTCAGGATATGAGTAGTATGCAAATGAACGAGAAAATTTGGCAGATCATTTCCAACGTCGCAAGGGCAGCAGGAGCCAGCCAGGAACTCTCTGAACGACTCAGCAGTGTAACATGCGAATATTGCGGATCAGCTAACCATGTGGGGGCTTCGACTTGTATAGCTTGTGGTGCCCCTCTTGGTGCTGCACAACCGAAGACCTGTCCAAAGTGTGGTTTTGTTCTGACTCATGTTGAAAAATTTTGTCCTAACTGTGGGCAAGCTATCCTTTCTTAATGTTTCGCACAATCCAATCTTTTAAATCCCTGCTGCAAGGAAGAGCGGGGGCATAGTGTGGATACTCTCTTAACTCCGCATTTCGAAAAAACCTTTCACCCCTCTATAATCAAAATAAAATGCCAACGCTTGACGATATCGAAGCTCGTCTTCAAACCTTGCTCGAAGTGCATTTATTAAAATACCTGCCAGGGTATAAAGTTGAAGATAGGGTTTATCAGCAATTGGCCAGCGCCATGTATAATAGCCTCAGAGAGCAGGATGGAACCTTTTTTGCTCCCAACGCGTATGTAATCATTGCTCACCCGTCCACGCTTGCTCGCTGGCGATCCGAGCCAAGCTTGCTAAAGGATCTAGCGAAAGCAATCCATTTCGCTGGAGAGGGGGCTGGATTTCGTTTTTTATCGAACCCAACGGTGTCTACGGCCGAAGACCCGGGTTTGATCGATTACGAGACACGCATTATTGTTTCGTTTAGCAGCGAAACCTTCACTGAGACCCGTGGGATGACAATCGACTCGCAGTCTGAAGATCCAGTCGGAAATATCCCTGCAAATGCTTTCCTTGTGCTGGATGGGACAAAAATTATCCCTCTCAATCTTACGGTTCTAAACATAGGACGCCGCTTAAACAATCAGGTCATTATCAACGACAAACGTGTTTCGCGCACCCATGCGCAGCTACGGGTAACCAAAGGTCGCTTCGCCCTGTTCGATTTAAATTCCACTGGGGGAACATTTGTTAATGGGCGACGCATCAATCAATCAATCTTATATCCTGGAGATGTGATTTCTCTGGCCGGAGTAACGCTTATTTATAGTCAGGACTTGCCTGCCGGGCGGGGTACTCAAAAATTAATAACAGCCCAAAGAACAGCCAAATCCTCTGACAGGTTAAGTAATGTTTTACACCCAGCCTGGGATGAAAATAACAAGAAGAATAAAAAATCATGAGTGGACCAGTTGTCCTTGCATTGCGTCTCTTGTTGACCATCAGTCTGTATGGATTCTTGGGATGGGCTTTTGTCAATCTTTGGCGCGATATTAAGGTGCAGGGAGCGCTCCTTGCTTCTAGAAAAGTCCCACCCATCAGTCTGACAATCACACGAGGCAAATTACCCCCACAGGTCCGACATTTTGTCCAACCTGAAATAACCATCGGGCGCGACCCTGCTTGTGAATGCCCGGTGGAGGATGAAGCCATATCCGCCCGCCACGCCCGGTTGAGTTATCATCATAACCAGTGGTGGTTGGAAGACCTGAATTCCACCAACGGCACTCTCCTTAACCAGGAAATGCTTGATATGCCAACCGTGGTTACTTCTGATGATAAATTCAAGTGCGGAGAGGCTTCTTTTGTAATATCTCTGGCTGGCGATTTCCTTATGCCATCAACAAAGAAAATATGAATTCTAGTTTTGCCATCCCCAACGTGGATACGATCGATAATGCGATAACTTCTGGAATTATAGTTATGGAGTATTCATAATGCCTGAAAAACTTACACTAGCCATCATCGGCGGTTCCGGTTTGTACAGCATGACCGGATTAACCGACACAACAGAATACGACCTTGAAACGCCTTTTGGAAAGCCATCTGCACCCATCGTAATGGGTACGCTGGAAGGAAGTCGCATCGCTTTTCTCGCCCGACATGGCACAGGTCACTATATCATGCCCACTGATGTACCTTACCGGGCAAATATTTACGCCTTGAAAGCACTGGGAGTGGAACGGATTGTCAGTATTAATGCTTGTGGCTCACTGCGTGAGGATTACGCACCGGGTGATATTGTCATTCCCGACCAGATTTTCGATAATACGAGAGATCGCGCCCGAACTTTTTTCGGTGAAGGATTGGTGGCACATATTGGTGTCGCTGACCCATTCTGCCCGGACCTATCAACGCGACTGGTAATAGCGGTAACGGAATCCAGCGTGAAGGTCCATCGCGGTGGCGCATTCATCATCATAGAAGGACCTCGATTCTCGACCAAAATTGAGTCAAATGCCTATCGCGCCTGGGGGATGTCAATTGTCGGCATGACAGCTGCCCCTGAGGCATTCCTAGCACGCGAAGCTGAGATATGTTATGCAGTAATGGCCCATGTTACAGACTATGATGTCTGGCATATTAGTGAAGCACCAGTGACAGTGGAAATGGTTATAAAGACATTAAATAAAAATACGCAGGCTGCACAAGCCTCCATCCGTCATCTCGTGACAACCCTGCCAGAGAAACGCGCTTGTTCTTGTGACTCGGCTCTGGCTTCTGCAATCATCACCGCTCCATCTGCAATCCCCGCCGCCACTCGCCAGAAAATGGATTTGCTGGTAAAGAAATACCTCGATTAATTTCACATTAATAAGCTCCACCTTGGTTGATGAAAAGATTCCTCATTCCTGCATCCCCAGAACGAATTCAATCCCGCCTGGTTAACCTAGCGGGTGTATTTCTTTTTCTGTATGCGCTCATCTTAACCTTTGCACCAGCTGCCCGTGAGCGAACATGGGCTGTGGATTATAACTGGAGCCAATGGCTGGGCTTCGCTGTATGGATTATCATTTTTATCCTGGCGCACATTCAGACCCGCCACCAATTGCCTGATGCCGATCCATATATTCTCCCCATCGCCGCCTTATTGACGGGATGGGGTATTTTAACAATTTACAGGCTAGTTCCCTCCTTCGGTCTTCGCCAAACCGCCTGGCTGTTGTTCTGTGGGATAGTCTTCCTTCTTGGATTGCGTCTTTCCCCCAGCCTCCAATTCCTGCGCCGGTACAAGTACGTATGGCTGATCAGTGGGCTGTTGATTACCGCACTTACGCTTGTCTTTGGCGTTGACCCTGGCGGCGGTAATGAACGCGCATGGCTTGGGTGCTGTGGACTCTATTTTCAGCCATCTGAGCCCCTTAAACTGCTCTTAATCATGTTTCTGGCTGCATACTTGGCCGATCGACTCCCGCTAAGTTTACGTCCGTTGCCCCTGCTCGCCCCCACAGCGGTTGTAATGGGCGTGGCTCTTCTACTGCTCATCATCCAACGAGACCTGGGTACTGCTTCTATTTTTATTTTCCTTTTTACGATAATTTTTTTCGTCGCTTCCGGCAAAAAGCGCATCCTTTTGATAAGCGTGGCTGGACTTCTTATTGCAGGGTTGGCAGGATATTTCTTTTTTGATCTAATCCGCCTGCGCGTGGATGCGTGGTTAAATCCCTGGCTGGATCCCTCTGGGCGCTCCTTCCAAATCGTTCAATCATTAATGGCAGTCGCCAATGGCGGAACTTCAGGAAGGGGGCTCGGGTTGGGCAGCCCTGGACTGGTGCCAGTAGCAATTTCTGATTTTATCTTCTCCGCCATTGCTGAAGAAACGGGACTGGTCGGCACTCTCGGCCTGCTGACCCTGGTTGGTTTTTTTGCCTCCCGTGGCATACACATCGCCTTGCGTGCGCCCGACAACTTTCGTAGAATCCTAGCGGTCGGGCTGACAGCCTATGTTAGCGCACAATCAATTCTGATCATGGGAGGTAATATTCGGTTGCTGCCCCTAACCGGAGTTACGTTACCTTTTGTCTCTTATGGCGGCTCGTCCTTGCTGACTTCTTTCCTTACAGTACTCATCCTGTTGCTGATTTCAAGTCAACCCGATGAGGAGCCAGCGCCCCTTCCAAAACCACAACCTTACTTGATCCTAGCTGGATTGATCGGACTTGGTCTATTCTTATTGGCTGCAACGAATGCGTGGTGGGCTGTTTGGCGAGGACCATCCATTCTCGAGCGTACTGATAATGCCCGCCGCTCAATTGCCGATCGCTATGTCAAGCGTGGGAGTTTGCTGGACAGTCATGAAGAGCCTATCAACATTACAGAAGGCAAATCGGGAGAATATCTACGTACTTATCTCTATCCTGCATTGGCTCCTGTGACCGGGTATACGAATCCCATTTATGGTCAATCCGGGCTGGAAGCCAGCCTTGATCTTTTTTTACGCGGACTACAAGGTAACCCCGCCAGCAGCATATGGTGGGATCACCTTGTTTACGGTCAACCACCACCCGGTCTTAATGTGCGCTTGAGCTTGGACCTGGGGATACAGCAACGAGCTGACGATTTACTGGGAAGCTATACAGGGGCAATCGTCTTGATTAATGCCAGTAGTGGTGAAATCCTGGCAATGGCTTCGCACCCAACATTTGATCCGAACAAACTGGATGCACAAGTCTCCTCGCTGCTCCAGGATCCGAATTCCCCCCTGCTTAATCGGGCGGTACAAGGAGTGTACCCTCCTGGAAATGCATTGGATCCATTTTTCCAGGCGGCCGGATATACTTCCTGGCCTTCTCAGAGTGTTGCGGACCGAATGTATACTGACCTGGGTTTTTATTTCGCTCCTGAATTACGCCTGCCTGTCGCCGGTGTGTCCAAACCGGGTTCCGGATTGCGGGTTAGTCCCTTGCAAATGGTACTCGCGGCTGCGGCGTTGAGCAATGAGGGCATTCGACCGGCGCCTCGCCTGGCAATGGCTGTGGATACCCCCGCACAGGGTTGGATAATTTTACCTGCGCTCACCAATCCGGCAACAGCATTTTCTGCTGCAAATGCTGCTAACACCGCGCAGTCATTGATGGTAAAAGGTCAACCCTTCTGGCAATGGAATTCGGCAGCAAATGAGGAACCTCTAAGCTTCTCCTGGTCTCTTGGTGGGACTCTTCCAGATTACAAAGGGGTACCATTGGCAGTGGTGGTATTACTTGAAGAAAATGATGTAAACGTGGCAGGATTGATCGGTCTAACTCTGCT
>JBGOZL010000130.1:0-6161 GCA_041480185.1 Anaerolineae bacterium | reverse complement strand
CCCCATCCATCAAACGAAATTGAAATATGACAGGGGACAGGTGATTTTTATGCCATATATAACTGTCTCTTTCACCCCTCTACGGCTAAACTAGTAAGTTGGTCTATTGGGTTCAATCTTAATATCAAACGCTTTTGCGTATATCAATAATGGAGCATTGTTAATGAAAAAACAAACTGCTAATATCGATGGCAACGAAGCCACTGCTTATGTTGCCCACAAGTTAAGCGAGGTGATCGCGATCTATCCGATCACCCCGTCATCGACCATGGGAGAGTTCGCCGATGAATGGTCAGCTCATAAGCGTCCCAACCTATGGGGGACCATCCCCCTGGTGATCGAAATGCAATCCGAAGGAGGTGCGGCAGGTGCCGTTCACGGTGCTTTACAAGCAGGTGCTCTCAGCACGACCTTTACAGCCTCACAGGGATTGCTGCTGATGATCCCAAATATGTACAAAATCGCAGGTGAGCTTACCTCGACTGTGTTTCACGTCTCGGCGCGCTCACTGGCGGTACATGCCCTCTCGATCTTCGGTGACCATTCAGATGTGATGGCAACCCGTTCCACAGGCTTTGCACTGCTGGCCTCCTGCTCGGTGCAGGAAGCGCATGACTTTGCTCTGATTGCTCAAGCTGCCACTTTGGAAGCCCGCATACCCTTTGTGCATTTCTTCGATGGCTTCCGCACCTCAGCTGAGGTCAACAAAATCGAGATGCTCAGCGACGATGAAATCAGAGGGATGATTTCTGATGAGCTGGTACAGGCTCACCGGGCGCGCGCCCTATCCCCTGACCATCCCTTCATTCGCGGCACCGCTCAAAACCCCGACGTATACTTCCAGGGCCGCGAGACGGTCAATCCCTTCTATGAAGCCTGCCCGGGGATTGTTCAAAAAGCCATGGATAAGTTTGCATCCACAGTGGGTCGGAAGTATAACTTATTCGATTATAGTGGCGCACCCGATGCCGAGCGGGTGATCGTCATGATGTGCTCGGGTGCGGAGACGGCTGGTGAAACTGCCCTTTATTTGAATGAGCAGGGCGAGAAGGTTGCGGTCATCAAAGTGCGCCTGTACCGCCCGTTCTCTAACCAGCACCTGCTCAACGCACTGCCCAAGTCGGTGAAGACTATAGCAGTCCTCGACCGGACGAAGGAACCAGGTGCGCCTGGCGAGCCGCTCTACATGGATGTGGTCAATGCCCTTTATGAAGGCGGCCGGCAGGTCAAAGTGATTGGTGGGCGCTATGGGTTATCCTCCAAGGAATTTACCCCTGCGATGGTCAAAAGCGTCTTCGACGAGATGCTGAAACCCCAGCCGAAAAACCACTTCACAGTGGGCATCAACGACGATGTTTCGCATACCAGCCTGGAGTATGATCCCAGTTTCAACATTGAATCACCTGAAACTAAACGTGCAGTGTTCTGGGGACTCGGGGCGGATGGCACGGTGGGTGCCAATAAAAACTCGATCAAGATCATCGGTGAAGAAACCGATAACTACGCCCAGGGATATTTCGTGTACGACTCGAAGAAATCGGGCGGTAATACCATCTCGCACCTGCGTTTTGGACCCAAACCCATCCGCGCCCCTTACCTTATCACCCACGCACAGTTCATCGGCTGTCACCAGTTCAACTTCCTCGAGCGCTTCGATGTGCTCAGGTTCGCTATGCAGGGTGGTGTCTTCCTGTTGAACAGCCTCTACGGACCGGATGAGGTATGGGATTATCTGCCGCGCGAGGTCCAGGAAGTCATTCTTAAGAAAAAACTGCGCTTCTTTGTTATCAACGCCTACGAAGTCGCCAAGGATACCGGCATGGGGGTGCGCATCAACACCATCATGCAGACCTGTTTCTTCGCCATCAGCGGTGTGCTGCCGCGTGATGAGGCCATTACCGAGATCAAGAAGAGCATCAAGAAAACCTATTGGAAACGCGGCGAAGCAGTGATCAATAAGAACTTTGAAGCGGTCGACCAGACCCTGGCGAATCTACATGAAGTGAATGTTGCTGGAAGAACAGTCACCAGCACCATTACCCGCCGCCCACAGGTCCCCGAAAAAGCCCCGGCGTTTGTCAAGAACGTGCTAGGAAAGATCATCGGTCTCGAGGGTGATGATCTACCCGTGAGCGCATTTCCCGTGGATGGTACCTATCCCCTCGGCACCACCCAGTGGGAGAAACGCAATATCTCGCTCGAAATGCCCGAATGGGTGCCCGACTTGTGCATTCAGTGCGGGAAATGTGTCTTCGTCTGCCCGCATGCAGTCATCCGTGCAAAAATCTACGAGCCGCAATACCTTGATAAAGCACCTGCCGCCTTCAGGTCGATGGACGCCAAGTTCAAGGAGTTTCCCAATACCAAGTATACCGTCCAGGTGTCTCCGGAAGACTGCACCGGTTGCGCCCTGTGTGTAGAAACCTGCCCCGCCAAGGACAAGACCCAGGTCGGACGCAAAGCCCTCAACCTGGTGGAGCAGCTGCCCATCCGCGAGCAGGAATCGGCCAACTGGGAATTCTTCAAGACGCTACCCATCGTCGATCGCTCTCAGGTCAACCTGCGTACGCTGAAGAACACTCAACTGTTGGAGCCTCTGTTTGAGTTCTCCCTGGCTTGCACGGGCTGCGGTGAGACACCCTATGTAAAACTGCTCACCCAGCTGTTCGGCGACCGCCTGATGGTAGCCAATGCCACCGGGTGTTCGTCCATTTACGGCGGCAACCTCCCCACCACTCCGTGGACGGTAAATCAAGATGGCCGCGGTCCAGCCTGGTCAAACTCGCTGTTCGAAGATAACGCCGAGTTTGGTTTCGGTTTCCGCCTGACGTTGGATAAGCAGAACGAATATGCGCGTGAGCTGCTGCCACAGCTGGTGAACCTGGTCGGTGAGCCGCTCGTGACCGGTCTGCTCAGCGCTGACCAGACCACCGAAGCCGGGATCAAGGAGCAGCGTGAACGCGTTGCACTGCTCAAAACGCACCTGCAAGGGGTGAAGGATCCCAGGGCACGCGACATGCTCAGTCTGGCAGATTTGCTGGTACGCAAGAGCGTGTGGATCGTGGGTGGTGACGGCTGGGCTTATGACATCGGCTACGGTGGTCTCGACCATGTGCTGGCGATGGGTCGTAATGTGAACATGCTGGTGCTTGACACTGAAGTCTATTCCAACACCGGTGGCCAGTCTTCCAAGTCTACCCCTCGCGCCGCGGTGGCAAAATTCGCCGCCAATGGCAAGGGCATGCCTAAAAAAGACCTGGGATTGATCGCCATGTCTTACGGTTACGTGTACGTCGCCAAAGTGGCCATGGGTGGCAGCGACCAACAGACCCTGAATGCCTTCCTCGAAGCCGATGCCCACGAGGGTCCATCCCTGATCATCGCCTACAGTCACTGTATCAACCACGGTATCGACATGCGTAAGGGGTTGGAACAGCAAAAGCTAGCCGTTCAATCTGGCTACTGGCCGCTTTATCGTTATAATCCCAAGCTGGTCGAAGAGGGCAAGAACCCGCTGACCATCGACTCCAAAGATCCATCCATCCCTCTGGAGCAGTATGTATATAATGAGACCCGCTATAAAATGCTGGTTCAAAGCGATGAAGAGCGCGCCGAGATGCTGCTGAAACAAGCTCAGCAAGATGTGAAATCCCGCTGGGAGCTCTACAAGCAGATGGCTGCCATGCATTACGGAAATAACGACGTTAACGAATAATCAGGGAGATAAAGGAGAAAAATCATGGTAGACCTAACAACCACTTACCTCGGTCTAAAGCTCAAAAACCCGCTGGTGGCTTCGCCATCACCGCTATCAGAAAAGGTTAACAACGTAATACGGATGGAAGAGGCTGGCATCGCGGCTGTGGTGATGTACTCGCTGTTCGAAGAACAGATCATCCACGAAAGCCTGGAGCTTGACTATTTCCTCAACCGCGGCACCGAATCCTTCGCTGAAGCGCTCACATACTATCCGAATATCGGCAAGTATAGCCTGGCGCCCGATAAATACATCGAGACTCTTGAGAAGACCAAGCAGGCGGTCAACATTCCCGTGTTGGGCAGCTTGAACGGCGTCTCCACCGGCGGGTGGATCGAATATGCCCGCAAGATCCAGGATGCGGGTGCCGATGGGCTGGAGCTCAACCTGTATTATCTGCCCGCAGACCTTAATCTCACCAGCAGCCAGCTGGAGGATAACTACATCAAGCTGGTTAGCGATATCCGTGCTTCAATTAATATTCCGATGGCGATTAAATTGGCGCCTTTCTTTACCGCCCTGCCGAACTTCGCCAGCCGCCTGGTCGAAGCCGGTGCGGATGGATTGGTGCTCTTTAACCGCTTCTACCAGCCCGACCTGGACCTGGAAAACCTGGAAGTGGTGCCCAACCTGGTGCTGAGCAATTCTGACGAGCTGCGCCTGCCACTGCGATGGATCGCCATCCTGTATGGCAAAGTGAAAGCCGACCTTGCCCTGACCACCGGTGTGCACACCCCCGAAGATGCCATCAAAGCCATCATGGCAGGGGCCAATGTTACCATGACCACTTCAGCCTTGCTCAAGCGGGGCACCCAGGCTATTGTGCAGATCCTGGATGGGATGGAAGCATGGATGACCGAACACGAGTATGTTTCGGTCCAGCAGATGCGTGGTAGCATGAGCCAGGGAGCAGTGGCAGAGCCTGCCGCCTTTGAACGTGCTAATTATATGAAGGTGCTCAACTCTTTCAACCCCGAGTCTATTTAATCAGCTAGCAGTTGCAAAAATAACAGAAAAGAGCGGGTTTAAAACGCCCGCTCTTATTTTATCAATGATGCCTCGGCATGCAGGTTATTCGACTTCGGGCTCACCTTCGCGGTTCTTCTTGTGACGGTAGACAATCCGACCGCGGGTGAGATCATAAGGTGACATTTCCACCCGCACACTATCTCCGAGCAGGATGCGGATATAGTACTTGCGCATCTTCCCGGAGAGATATGCCAGGACCTCATGCCCCGTCTCCAGGCGCACTTTAAACTGCGTCCCAGGCAGGGCTTCAATTACCGTGCCTTCGACGACAATTTTATCTTCCTCTTTCGTCATGCATGCCTCCTGACAACTAGGCCTGCCACCCATTCAGGGTAGTAGAACCTCTCGCTCAAACGAGCTCACTCCATCTCCGGTCGTTCCTTTCGCCTGATGCGGCGAATGGCCTTTTTCTTTTGAATGCGGCGTAACTCACTTTTCGAAACGAACCAGCGCTTGCGGCGGACCGTGCTCAAGATACCGCTTTTGGCAACCTTCTTGCGAAAGCGCTTGAGCAACGCGTCCTGCGACTCGTTCGGGCGTAGATTGACCGTCGTCAACTTCCTCACCTCCTAGCTCTTTCAATATCCTGGTTTGCCGGGCGTTTATGCAAAAAAACCCGGCTGACGTTCACGCTCTCAGCCGAGCCAGGTATTGAGTGCAATCCTGTGTTCAGTCTTTGATAATATATCTTCGTTTACCATCCATCCAAAAGAGCGATTTCTTAACGTCGTCCCGATTTTAATCCAACTATTGGTTTCTGTCAATTTTAATGAACATATTACCCTGCTTCATCTTCTCGAGATAAACAGAAACCCACCTAAAAGCTCATATGCTTGTAGGGATGTGACTCTGGACATGCGTCGAGTCACACAAGGCTAAATGCCCACCTCCAAGATTCCTGACGCACTCCCAATGAGTTCTACCTGCACCCCCTGCAGGGGAGAAATGGCAGGGGGTGCCAACTTATAAATATTAAAACAAAAACTCCCCTGCCCGTGATGGGTGGGGAGCTGGATTTAAAACAATAAAGTCTCTTGGCAATGACCTACTCTCCCAGGCAGTTACCCACCAAGTACCATCGGCGCTGACAGGCTTAACGAACGGGTTCGGGATGTGGCCGGGTGTACCCCTGTCGCTCCAATCACCAAGAGACTCTATTTATATGTTATGTTACCAACCAAATAGTAATTTATGATTACGTTTGCGAAAAGTGTCGAGTTCTCCGTACCACGTGATTAAGCCCTCGGCCATTAGTACAGCTTAGCTGAACGCATTGCTGCGCTTACACATGCTGCCTATCAAAGCAGGTAGTCTTCCTGCGGCCTTACTCCCTTAATGGGAAGAGGGATCTAATCTTGAGGCGAGTTTCCCACTT
>JBGOZL010000129.1:0-6183 GCA_041480185.1 Anaerolineae bacterium | reverse complement strand
GAATCCCTCGGCTTGAGCAACCTGCACAAAGTTTATTGGAATCTCCCAGTCGAAGCGTTATACGAAGAAGTGATCTTTCGAGGCGAGGCGATCATTTCTCACCAGGGACCAATCGTGGTTAATACCGGCAAACATACCGCCCGGGCTGCAAGCGATAAATTCGTGGTGCGGGAGGCAACCACCGAGGATAATATTTGGTGGGGACAATATAATCGACCGTTTGGGGCAGATAAATTCGACGAGCTGTTCGCCCGCCTGCAGGGATATTTGCAAGGGAGAGATGTCTTTATCCAGGATTGTTATGGCGGCTCCGACCCAGATTACCGGTTACCGGTCCGGATTATCACGGAGGCGGCCTGGCACAGCCTGTTTGCCCGGAACATGTTCATTAAACCGGAAACAGCCGAAGAGTACCACCGCTTTGCCCCGGAATTTACAGTTATTGCGACTCCCGGCTTCAAATCCTTCCCGCAGATCGACCAGACACCCACCGAAACGTTCATAGTGCTCAATTTCGCCCAAAAGCTTTGCCTCATTGGAAACACAGGCTACGGGGGGGAAATCAAGAAATCCGTCTTTACTTTACTGAATTATCTTTTGCCATTAAGGGACGGAGTGATGACCATGCATTGCTCGGCCAACGTTGGGAAAAGTGGGGATGTGGCTCTTTTCTTCGGGCTTTCTGGGACGGGAAAAACAACCCTTTCCGCAGATCCCAACCGGGGGTTGATTGGTGACGACGAACATGGGTGGTCAGACAACGGGGTCTTTAATTTTGAAGATGGATGTTACGCCAAGGTTATTGAACTTTCACCGACTGCGGAACCCCAAATTTATGCATGCACCCGACGGTTTGGAACGGTGCTCGAAAATGTGGTATACGACCCGGTTACCCGGTTTATCGACCTGGATGATGACTCGCTTACTGAGAACACAAGAGCCGCTTACCCATTGACTTTCATCGAGAATGCAGTTCCAGAAAAGCGTGGTGGGCATCCAAAAAATATTATTTTCCTTACTTGTGACGCATCAGGTGTTATGCCCCCCATTGCCCGGCTATCGGTTGAGCAGGCCATGTACCATTTCATTTCCGGATATACATCCAAGATTGCCGGAACGGAAGTCGGGCTGCGGGATGAACCTGAAATTACATTTAGTGCCTGCTTTGGAGGACCTTTCATGGTTCACAAACCGGCATTTTATGCTGAATTGCTCCGCCGGAAGATCGATCGTTATGGAGTTAAATGTTGGCTGGTCAATACAGGCTGGGTTGGGGGGCCATATGGAGTAGGGAAACGCATCAGTATCAAACACACACGTAATTTGCTTACTGCCGTATTAAATGGTGCATTGGAAAAAGTGGAGTTCTATCGTGACCCGGTGTTCGGCTTTGAAGTCCCCAAAATTTGCCCTGATGTACCCGATGACGTAATGTATCCTTCTCGTTCTTGGCAAAAAGAAACATAATATTGGAAGAAGTACAAGCAACTGGCATCCCGATTTATTGATAACATGAAGAAGTTTGAAATGGACACACCCAGAGAAGTTATCGGAGCAGGGCCGAAAATCTAAATTCAAACCCCCACCTGTTATTTCTAAAGGTGGGGGTAATTGTTTAAAAACGTGGCTTTGCAATTCGTTCCCTAAGAAGGTTCTGACTGGCAGCGGGAAACCCCGGCATAGGCGACGAGAGCCAGGAGAATCAATCAATCGTTTTGTTCCATTTCTAAAGCTTCTTCTTCCTTTTCTTTGTCCCCCGGTTTAACCTGCCAAGGCTTGAATTGGGCAACCAACCGTCCGGGAATCCGCCCCTGAATCAGTACGCCCTTCCGCCCGTGTTCCAAACGTTCAACCTGGCCGAATTCGTGAAAAAGGGAGATAAGCTGTCCCTGCTGGTATGGCAGGCGGACCATGATGGGGGTAAAGGTTTCGAATAATGTACTACGAAGCATACCAAGCAGATCATCGATCCCATCGCCTGTGCGGGCAGATATCGCGACGGCTTGCGGGAATCTCTCAACGGCAATGCGAGCAGCAGCCGGATCAGTTAAGCGATCAATCTTGTTAAGAACAGTGATCATCGGCACATTTGCTGCCTGGATTTCCTTTAGCGTCTCGTGAACGGCTTCAACCTGGTTCATGGCATTCGGGTGCGAAATATCCACTACATGCAAAAGTAAATCAGCTTCGGCAATTTCCTCCAGTGTGGCGCGAAAGGCAGCCACCAGCGTGGTGGGGAGTTTCTGGATGAAACCAACCGTGTCCGTAAATAGAGCCTGGTAACCCCCAGAGAGTTCAACCCTTCGGGTGGTGGGATCGAGGGTGGCAAATAATTGGTCAGCCACATAAATATCCGCTTTTGCCAATTTATTGAGGAGGGTGGATTTCCCAGCATTGGTATAGCCGACCAGTGCCACTGATGGAATCCGGCTGCTTTTACGTTGCACACGATGTCGGAAGCGACGGGCGCGTACTTTTTCGAGTTCATCCTTGAGATGAGTGATTTCATGGCGAACTGCTCGCCGGTCCACTTCCAATTGCGTTTCTCCGGGGCCTCGCAAGCCTACCCCACCCACTGCCCCGGACCTTCCGCCGCCACCGCCTGCTTGGCGAGCCAAGTGCGTCCATTGTCCAGTCAAGCGCGGCAGGAAATATTCGTATTGTGCCAATTTGACCTGTAATTGGCCTTCACTTGTATGTGCGTGTTGGGCGAAAATATCCAAAATAACGGCTGTCCGGTCGAGAATCCGTACCCTCTCACCCACGTGCTCTTCGAGTTCCCGCTGGTGGCGTGGGGAAAGCTCATTATCGAAGACGATCGCTTGCGCCAGGCTGTCCTCGGCCAGGGCTTTTAGTTCCTCCACCTTCCCGGATCCGATAAATGTCTGCGGATTCGGACGATTTATTTTTTGGGTCAGTTCACCAACGACGTCTAAACCAGCCGTGTCGCATAACAGGGTAAGTTCAATGAGAGAATCTTCGAGAGTTAAAATATGGTCTTGACCGTGCACCTCCACGCCGACTAAAAAGGCGCGTTCACGCGGAGGAGTTGTAGGCGTCGTATTTTTCTTATGCATTAATTGTTCCTTTATTTTTTAGATTCGATCCATGCCCAGAGCGTTTCGCCAACAGCCTGCAGGCTTTGTGCGGATACTTTATCCAGTGTATCAGCAGCGGTATGCCAATAGGGGTAATCAAAGTCGATAATATCCACTGCAGGGATGCCAGCTTCAAGGAACGGACTGTGATCATCGATCATATCGTATTTTGGAGTCGCAATGAAATATTTCCCAAATCCCAACGAAGCAGCCTGCGACCAAATTTCAGCGGTCAACGTGGGATCAGAATTACGTTCCTCATAAATATTCAAATTAGTGTCACCGACCATATCCACAATGACAGCCGCCTGCGGTTTCACTGTCAACGATTTTACATAAGCCTGCGATCCCATGATCCATTGCCGGTTATCCAATCCACCATTATCTTCGGCGTCAAAAAATACCAATGAGACCGGGATACTTTCATCAGGCAGGGTGCGAGCCAATTCCAGCAGGATGGAAACCCCTGAAGCTCCATCATTAGCACCGGGAACCGCTTGGCTTCTCCCAGGCCCGGTATCCTGGTCAGCCAAGAGGCGGCTGTCATAGTGTGCCCCGACAATTATGTGGGGGGCAGCTTTTGAGCGGATTGCAATAATATTTTGAACCGAAAACTTGAGCCATTCAGTTGCCTGAATTTGAACTGTCCAGCCTGCCTTTTCCAATTCCTGCTGAATATAGATAATCGCCTTATCGTGGGCGACACTCCCAGGTGTCCGGGGACCAAGCGCAACCTGGGCAGCGACATCCTGGTATGCCCGCTGACCGCTAAAGGGGGTAACTGGTCGGAGTGCATGGTAAATCAACTCACTTGCAAGCGCGATAAGGACGATACCCAGGGAAGCGAAGGTAATTATTCGTGTTTTGCGCGTAGCCATTAAATACCGTTCATTTTGTAATTTGATCGCTCAAGATTGAAATGTCCAAACGTACACGGAAGCTTGAACCATAGTCCTTACCAATCCTATTGATATGCCTGATATTGTACCATTTTGGTTTTGGGGGGATGTGATATATAATCACGAGCGAGGGAACGAATAATGCACAAAAGTCAAATGGATATTCAGCTTAAAGAAGGTGGACAATTAACTAAAGCTAAATGGGCAACCTGGCTGGAATGTTCAAATGATTGGGAGCTGATTGGTTCATACAAAATCAATCTTAAGAAACGCAGGTTACTTCAGAAGTTCATACTTCAACCTGGGATAAAGGCCTGGTTGAAGGGAGTACTGGCCGGAAAGCGTAATCGTCCGCGACTTGTTCCCGAGAAATTAGGCGACCCTGGACAAAAACTTTTCGTTTTCCCAAACCAATTAACTCAACGGGTCATTTTGGTGGCTGCTGAAGAACTATCGGAGGCAGCCAGGAGATTTTGGCAGCGGGTTGCGCTCGGAAATTCACGGTTGTTAGCATATGACCTAGAAACTGCGACAGCTCCTTTGGACATTGACTCGGTCCCCTATTACCTACCGCGTGCCATGGATAACATCCTGGAAATTATCTTGAAAACTGTAGACTGCCAGGGTGGTTGGCTGGCTGTTCGTTCTGGAGATTATCTTGAAATCAAGGCGCACTCATCCGGACCAGATTACCTTGATAAGCGCTTATCCATATCTGGTAATCCGCTGCTGAGAGAGATAATCCAATTTCGGAAAGCACACATTGTAAAGAAAAATGATCACGAGTGGAGGATGGCGCCTCGCCTCGGTTTCGATTCTGCAACGAAAGTCTGGTACGCTTTTCCACTGATCATTGGAAAGCGGTTGATCGGAATGGTTGCTATGTGGGGCAGGAGTTCTTTTTCGCATGAAGATGTGGAAAAACTGAATCTTCTGACTATAAGAATTGCGTCTTCGGTAGAGGGCAATATTACTTTCACGGACCTTAGCAATCATTTGCACAGGATGGCTTACCTTAACGATTTTGCTGTGACAGTCTTCTCATCACAAGATTTGGAACAGATTGTTCAGCGAACGTTTGCCCTTCTGCGGCGAGCTTTTAACACCGAACGGATATATTTAATGACCTTTTTACCCGACGGCAGTGGCATGAAGAACTATTATGATCACGGAAGGCTGATCGAATCTGAAACAAATTCGCATGCGTCACTTCCCAGCCAAGTTTATAAAGGAAATATTTATCGCACAGATCTAATTAACTCGGAATCAACTTATAAACCGGCATATCCAGGGTCGCAATCAGCTTTAGTAATCCCCCTTAAATACCGAAAGCAAGTGATCGGTGCATTGGGGCTGGAAAGTAAAGTGGAGGGGGTTTTTACCATCAATGACGAGCATTTGGTTGCGGTTATTGGGAGTTATATTGCGGGCTTGTTAGAAAATGGACGGCTTCGTCAAGAAGCAGAAGCACGAGCTCGGAACTTGAGCCTGATCCATGAAGTAGTCGAGAAGGTTATTGGTGAAACGGATGTTCGCCAGGTTGCTCAGATCGCAGCGGGGTTAATGGCTCAGAATTTTAATTACGAACTTGTTGTCGTTGCATTGGTTAGGGGGCCAAAAAAAGAATTGCAACTGGCTGGAATAGGAGGGAAGGGAGTCAGCCAGGTTCAAAATGGTCTTAAATCCATGAAATCACCGGGAGAAAAAGCAATTTCGATGCGCGTGGCTGTGACCGGTAAAAGTGCGTTGTTTAACAATGTCAGCAAGGATTCGGTGTATCTTCCCATTCCAGGGTGGGGGACCGGTTCCGATATGTGTGTTGCATTGAAGGAAGGCGATCAATCATTCGGCATTATTGAAGTGGAAAGCATGAGAAAAAATGCTTTCTCGCAAAACGACTTGCTTGTGCTTGAAAGCTTGGGTGGAATCCTCGCCAGTGTAATTTCAAACGTTGGACAATATCAAAAACTGCAAATGACTGTGAAGCAACTGCGTGCTACGCAGGAGGAACTCCAGGAGCACATCGCTGCACAGCGGATGGCAGAAAGACGACTTGTCCAGGCGGCAAAACTGGTAGCGGTCGGTGAAATGGCTGCTGGGATCGCACACGAGTTGAATAACCCATTGACGACTGTTTCGGGATTTACTGAATTGACCCTGGAGGAAGTTCCACCCGATTCACGGTT
>JBGOZL010000128.1:0-6190 GCA_041480185.1 Anaerolineae bacterium | reverse complement strand
CCTTGGGCAATGAGCCTCGACCTCTCGCTGAACGAGATCGCCGATCCCCCTTCCGAGCGACATCGCCAAGCGAACCAGCAACGGGTACTCCATGGGTTCGCCCACCGGTGGAGTCCCGCTGGCGCTCGCAGCTGACCTTGTCATGGATATCCAGGCCGGAGACGAAAAAGCGATCGCTGCGACGAAAACTTACACGAACGAACTGATGGCAATTGCGATGCTCTCCGCCACACTCGCAAGGGATAAAACCCATAGACGCGCTTTGGAAAAAGTCTCCGGTTGGGCAGAAAAGGTTCTAAAACAGGACGCGATTATCGCGCAGCTGGCTGAACGATATCGCTATATGCGGCAGTGCGTTGTGCTCGGACGAGGTTTCAATTATTGCACTGCTTTCGAATGGGCATTAAAACTAAAAGAATTGACCTACATCGTCGCTGAGCCTTATTCTTCTGCAGATTTCCAGCATGGACCAATCGCCATGGTGGAGGGAGGTTTCCCCATCCTGGCGATAGCTCCAAGAGGGAAAGTCCAGGATTCCATGATGGAAATGTTGGGCCGCCTGCGCGGCGATCACCGGGCAGAACTGGTCGTCATATCAGACGACAAGCGCGCCTTATCGCTGGCACAGTCTCCCGTCCAACTACCAGATGGGATGCCCGAATGGCTGACACCCATTGTCGGCATAATTCCAGCGCAACTATTCACATACCATTTGACACTAGCTAAAGGTCTCGATCCGGATCGACCGCGGACGATCGGAAAAGTGACAGAGACGCATTAAAATAAACTGCTCCAGGGAGTTACCTGGAGCAGTTTTCTTCTAGAGGAATTGCCACGCGGTATTATTTCCAAAATTGAGGCAGATACGGTTTATTGGTTTCAAGCAAATCCTCCAGCACTTCCTCGATCTTATCCGCTTTTGGGCCGAGCGGATGGGCAAGCAGGGCTTGATAAGCTGCTTTTCGGTCGCCGTGAACAGCCGCTTCGATCGTCAGCAATTCAAATGCTTTTATTTGCGCAATCAGGCCAAAACAAACGGGAGGGAGAGGATCAGCTGGAAGCGGTTCGACTCCTTTACGGGAGATCTTTGCCGGCATTTCCAGGACCCAACCGGGAGGCCAATCTTTGACTGCCCCATTGTTGCGGGTATTGACGATATGGGTCTCACCCAAATCGTTATAATGGGCATTGAGCAATTGGGTTGCGACTGTAGAATAATAAGCGCCCCCGCGCTTCATCAAGTTAGCCGGAGGATCCTGTAGAGTGGGATCGGCATATTCTCCCAGCAGGTCTTTCTCAATCTCCATTACTTCCTCGGCGCGTGACGGCGGCCAATTCTCCTGGGCGCTCAGTTTCTTGTCGGTAGCATAATAGTATTGCAAATAGGAATTAGGGATCATTCCCAGGACTGCAATGGTGCGCGGGTCCCATTCCGGGTCAGGCTCCGTTCTAAGAGACTCAATATACCCTGCGATCACCTGCGGCCACACATCCTCTCCATCCACACTGAAACCACAGTGCCACGAAAGATGATTCAGACCCAGAGTGCGAAGTTCAGCGCGTTCTGGATCTATTTGCCTGCCAGTTGCCATCTGAAGCTGATCGATGATCATCATTTTGGTTGTGATGGCAACATTACATACACCCACCGCGGGAACATCTGAAGCGTAGTCACTCAAAGCCTGTGTCACGAGCCCAGAAGGATTGGTAAAATTCACCAGCAACGCTCCGGGGGCAAGCGCGCGTATATCATCAGCAATTTTCAGAATCACGGGGACCGTACGCAAGGCTTTAGCCATCCCACCCACACCAGTGGTCTCCTGCCCCACCAGGCCATGCCGCTTTCCGAGATATTCATCGCTGCGGCGCGCTTCCATCTGACCAACGCGCAACTGCGTCGTCACATAGGATGCATCCTTGATCGCCGCGCGTTGATCGATGGTCAGGACAATCTTGAAGGGTGACCTCCTGGCTGCCAGCATGCGCGTTGCGAAGCCCCCGACAATTTCAAGCCGGGCAGCGTCAATGTCCATCAACCAAAGTTCTGTAAGGGGAAATTGATCCGTGCGGGAAAGAAAACCATTAACTAATTCCGGAGTGTATGTGGAACCGCCCCCAATCACTGCAACTTTCATAATTATTTCCTATCTAATATACTGAATGAATTCAATAATATGAATGTAAGCGCTTACATGCCATTCTAACACATTATGCGGAAGGCAAATCAAGGGGTGACTAGCGAGAAAATGCATGAAGTGCCTTCCTCCCTTGCATTGCCCATGCTCAGCGTTTATACTCAGATTGAATAGTTTTGGGCTATTCGATGATCCGGAGATAACATGGAAGACCTCTATCGTGAAATAATCATCGACCATTATAAAAACCCTCAATATCGAGGTCACCTGGATCCGAACAACATCCAGTTTGAGGACGATAACCCTCTTTGCGGCGACCATATAGAAATCACCCTACGGGTTGATGAATCAACCAAAGTAACCGAAGGACGGTTCGACGGCAAGGGATGCGCCATCTCGCAGGCTTCAGCAGACCTGCTTATTGAATCTATTATTGGGGAATCGTTAGAGGATGTAAAAAAACTAAACAAGCAGGATATTTTGGATTTGCTAGGGATCGAACTCGGTCCTGTGCGCCTGAAATGTGCGCTGCTTTCATTAAAAGTTCTCAAGGCAGGCGTGTACGGTTTAGGCGAAGCCAGTGACGAATTAGTCGAATAGACACCCAAGGGTGATACCGACTTCCAGAATCCCGAACCCAATGTTCAATTACGCCTTGCTCGATCCATCCAAAGTTGAATATGTCGAAATCTCTCCAGAAGACCAATTATCCGATGGCGAGCGATTATTTGTCGAATTGGGCGGCAAATCCGTTGTACTTTTCAAGTTGGCTGGAAAGTATTTTGCAATCGGCGACGTTTGCAGCCACGACAATGGCCCGGTAGGCGATGGAGAAATCGAGGAAAACGAGATTATCTGCCCGCGCCACGGGGGACGTTTTGACATCCGAACAGGCAAAGCCAAATCCCTACCAGCGCTGGTCGATATCCCAGCCTATCCAGTTAGAGTGGTGGAGGGAATGATCCAGATCGGGATCCCAGAAAAACAAAATAATTAAAGGCGGAGGCCAAAAGACTTCCGCCTTTTTCATCAATTTATCAAGCTTTGAATTTCCCTATCTATCAATTCCACTACTTTCTGCACCCCCGAGTGCACCTCGGGACTCAGTCCCGCGCCCAACTCAAAATCCTTGCCAACAATGCCAAAGAGGGTAATCTTACATTTAGCCAGCCAAGCGTATAATGAAAATCCCAAATGGAGAGTCTCTGCAATCCCCCAGCCGTGTGAGGAAGCCGATTCCGGGGTGAAACTCGCCAACTCGTCCGGACCAAGGCGGATGACAGTCCCTGGAGGAGCAGACGAGCGGATTGCATCCACCAAAACCGCAGCCTCCATCCCAACCAGCGAGTCGAGTAACGCCAGCCCAGGCAGGTCACAGAATTCGACCTTGACCCGGGCAGCACTCAGTGGATACTGAACCTGCCACAGACGGACTATCTCCAGACCTGCGGCGTCGTCCCGGCGCATTGATTGACCGATCCCAAGAACAAGGATATTCATGGTTAAATTTTACCGCCAAGACATGGCCTTGTCGGTAAGTAATCCTTTATGGACGCAATTCACTCTCTACCCATCTCTAACATTTTCTACTCGAAGTTTCAGGAAGTGTGTGGCACACGAGATGCAAGGGTCATATGACCGAACCAGGTGCTCTGCAGTTATCGTAGCTTGATCCTGCTGCATGTCAACAAGTTTGGGCGCTAAGACCAAAAGGTCAGCCTCGATGCGGGGCAGGTTCTGGGCAGTTGGCGGGACAATTTTGACGAACCTGACCATCCCTTGCTCATCGATCTTGTAGCGGTGGTACAGCAAGCCACGGGGGGCTTCACTCATCCCAGTGCCTTCGCCAGCCTTGAATGTAAGAGCAGCATGCGCCGGACCTTCGGGAAGGTAATTTTCGATCAATTGGATGGCTTCTTCATAGAAATTCACCAGTTCAATGGCGCGGGCAATCAGAGACTTGTAAGGGTTCCTGAGCGGCAGGTCGAGTTTAGCACCTTGCAAAGCAGCTTGGGCTGCCGGGAGTAACTGCGCATTATTCAGATTCAGGCGCGCTAAAGGTCCAACAAGGTAAGTACCACCGTTCGCAGTGTGCCCGTGGAGTGCATTCGAGCGTTCAACATGTTCTTCGAAGTACCGCATTTCATAGTCCGCGACGGACGTCTTTTTGCCAGTGGATGAGAACACATCCCCGTGCATGACAGCATATTCTTCAGGATGGTGAATCGCAACGAATTCGTAGTCTATCTCCAAATCGGGGTAAGGCAGGATCAATGACCAGCGGACGGTCTCTTTGGCAGCTTCCAACCCCCACTCCAATTCGGTCAGCAGAGCTTTAAGGGAGGAGGCGTCTGGCCAGCGGTAAAATCCCCCCACGCAAGCGTTGACCGGGTGCACACTGCGCCCACCGATGGCTTTCAAGATCTCGTTCCCAATCTTCTTCATGCGCAGGGCATTCCTGACCACATCGGGGGCAATGGCGGCAAGATCGAGGGCAGAGGGCTGACCGAGCAGATCCGGTGCTTGCAGCAGGTAGATATGTAAGGCATGACTCTCAATATATTCACCGCAATACATCAAGCGGCGCAAGGCATAGACCTGAGGAGTTACCTCCACCCCCAAGGCTTTTTCGAGTGCGGCAACAGAACTCATCTGATAAGCTACCGGACAAATGCCACAGATCCGGGCGGTAATATCGGGCACTTCCTGCAAGAAGCGCCCCACTAAGAATCCTTCAAAAAAACGCGGCGGCTCGTAAATGTCCAGACGGATTTCGACAACCTGGTTGTCTTTTACGCCGATGTAAAGACCGCCTTCCCCTTCGACGCGTGCCAGGGCGGGAACTTCAATCGTCTTCATTTGGCCTCCTTGCTTGAAACGGCCTTCATGGCGGCATCGGCAGCAGCCCGGAACGCCGAGGAATGACAACTGAAACTGCGGAGTAGGTTTGCCGTCTCATTAGGATAGCGGTCGAGCGGAACCATGCTGTTAACCAGTGAATAGAAATTTCCAGCACTGGATGGACCGAAACAGCCGTAACATCCGCGCCCGTTAGCAGGGCACAAAGCGCCACATCCGCCATGCACCACCGGGCCAAGGCAAGGAATCCCCTGCGCAACGGCAACACAAATGAGGCCACGCCGCTTACATTCCACGCAGACCGGGCTGGGAGGAAAATTGGGTCTACGGTTCTGGAGCAAAGCTGCAAGGACCTCAACAACGGTTCCCTTATTCACCGGGCATCCCCAGATTTCCAAATCCACAGGGACATTGTTGGCAATGGAAGTGGATGTTTCGAGGGTGTGGATGAACTTGGGGTGAGCGTAGACGGTCCTGACATAATCGTCCACCCTAGCGAAATTGCGCAGGGCCTGGATGCCGCCTGCCGTGGCACAAGTACCGAGGGCGATGAGGTACTTGCAATCAGAACGCACTTCCTTAATGCGATCAGCTTCATGTGGAGTGGTAACAGAGCCTTCGACGATGCCAATGTCATACGGACCCGGTTTCTCTGTGCGTGTAGCTTCGAGAAAGAATGAAATATCCACAGCAGATGCCAGGTCGAGCAACTCGTCTTCCAGGTTCAGGATGGATAACTGGCAACCATCGCAGGAAGAAAATTTGTAGACAGCCACCTTTGGTTTCAAGCTGGTTTTTGAAGAAGGAGTCATTAATATTCCTCCACGTTAAAGATGCTTTCAAGCGCGCGGAAGGGAAAAACCGGGCCATCTTTACAAATAAAGTATTGACCCTGCTGGCAATGCCCGCAGGCGCCCTGTCCGCATTTCATGTTGCGTTCTAGGGAGACATATATATGTTCGGATGGGATGCGACGCGCCAGGGCCTCATAGATGACAAAGCGCATCATAATCTCAGGGCCACAAGTCAGAACAGCGGTCTTGTGCGGGTCAACCCGGAAGTGGTAAAACCACATCGGGACAACGCCCACGCGACCGGTCCAACTGTCATCGCCGCGATCCACAGTCACCTGCATGTCCATGTCGGCTTTTTTCCAAGTCTCATATTCGGATGGGAACATGAGGTCCTTGGGCGTG
>JBGOZL010000127.1:0-6201 GCA_041480185.1 Anaerolineae bacterium | reverse complement strand
TTGTGTCATACCTAACGCGCCAGAGACAAAGGATTTTATTATTTCTTCATTGGTGACTTTATCGGTCTTGATATCGCAAAATTCTCGCAGCTGATTGATATTTTTCTCGGCTCCCGCAATGGAATGGATATTGTCCGGCAGATCCGGAATACTCCGGATATGAAAGATCTAAAAATCGTCATGGTTTCGGGCATTGATAAGACCAAGGAATGTCTGGCAGCCGGGGCGAATGCCTTCCTGTTAAAACCCTATATGCCCGAAGCACTTTTTGACCTGCTCCGTTCGTAACGTTGGGGATGATTTGAGCGAAGTTCTGATCCGGGAATTCAAATACCCCGAAGATTATCCCGCTGCCCGCCTGCTTTGGGAGAAGGCCGGCCCCGGGATTCATCTGCGTCGCTCCGACGAACCTGACGAGATCCAAAAAAAACTTCGACGCGATCCTGATTTGTTTCTCATTGCCGAAACCGATGACAAAATGGTTGGGACCGTGTTCGGCGGTTTCGATGGGCGGCGCGGCATGGTCTACCACTTGGCAGTGTCTGATAATTATCGCCGGCAGGGTGTGGGCGAGCTGCTTATGGAAGAATTGGAGCGTCGACTTAAATCAAAAGGATGCATTCGTTGCTACCTGCTTGTCACTGTTGAGAACAAAGACGCAATGCATTTCTATGAAAAGCGCGGCTGGTCACACATGGATAATGTTTACACCTACGGGAAGGACCTGGAATGACAATTCGCTTTGGCATCCTGACTTCAAGCGACCGCTCAGCACGTGGCGATCGCCCCAACCTATCCGGCCCGGCGCTGGGAAACCTTGTCACAGCTCAAGGCTGGACCGTGTGGCGCACGAATATTGTTCCAGACGAGCTGGATGTCATCCGTGAAACCCTGTCCACCTGGGCTGATGGCGGCCAGGTGGATATTATCCTTACCACCGGGGGGACCGGTTTCGCCCCGCGGGATGTCACGCCCGAAGCCACTAACCTCGTGATTGACCGCCAGGCGCCTGGTCTTGCCGAAGCCATGCGCCTGGAAAGCTGGAAGGTTACTCCGCACGCCATCCTTTCCCGGGCAATAGCCGGGATGCGTGGTAGGGTCTTGATCATTAACCTGCCGGGCAACCCCAAAGCTGCCGTCGAAAATTTGCAGATTTTGTTGCCCGTTCTGGCTCATGCGGTGGAGTTGTTGAAGGAAGAGCCGGAAGCAGAGAAGCATCACTAGCTCCTCTTGCCACGTTCCTCTAACTGGCATATAATCCCGCCCGCTTGAAATTTTAAAAAGGAAGATGCTATGATCGATGTTAATGAACTCCGCAAAGGGGTAACCTTTGAGCTCGACGGGAATCTTTTTAAAGTGGTCGAATACAGCCATCATAAACCAGGCCGGGGTAACGCCACAATTAAAATAAAAGCCCGCAACCTGCGCACCGGCTCCAATATTGAAAAGACATTTATCTCCGGCAGTCAGGTCCAGCAAGCGCGCCTGGATTTCCATACCGTCCAATACCTGTACAACGATGGGGATAATTATTATTTCATGGATCAGGAGACGTTCGATCAGCCCGGCATCTCTAAGGATATTGTTGGCGAGTCAGCTGGTTTCCTCCAGGAAGGCATGGAATGCAAGTTGACCTTCTATGAAGGTAAACCGCTTGATATCGAAATGCCCGCTTCGGTGGATCTAAAGGTCGTTTATGCGGAAGTCGCGGTTCGCGGTGATACTGCCACCGGCGTTACCAAGAAGGTCAAGGTTGAAACCGGTTTCGAGGTGCAGTGTCCTAACTTTGTCAAAGTGGGCGATACCATTCGCGTTGACACTCGTACCGGCGAGTATCTCACCCGGGTGTAATCAAATTCTCCCGCAGTTTCTATCTGCGGGAGCTCGCTAATTATGGAATGAAAACACCTGCCGGATCTGAATGCAAATATTTTTACGGCGACTACTACCGGGGCCGCGACCATGAGGAGTGTCGCCTCCTCGCGGCTGCCTGGACCCGCGATTTGTGCCGCACCTGCCCCGTTCCATCGATCGATCGTGCGAATGCCTGCGAATTCATGCAATTGCACGGCGAGGTGGGCCGTCCGTTGACAGCGGGCTTCCACCGTCGAGTAAAGGTTACCGCTTTTTGCGATAAGACCAGGCGTTCAGGTTTTGATCCGCATATTGGTTGTGGGGAGTGTCATCCTCTCCCGCCCGTATTCGAAATAAAGAAATAAATTAATATTTTCCGCTGCTGTCTGGAAATTTGTAGGCGCATGGCAGCCAGGGAATAACAAAGAGCGTGCAATGCCGATCACACTACTCCTCGACCTCGACGATACCCTGCTCGAAACCAACATGGACACCTTCATCCCGGCTTACTTCAAGGCGCTCTCTGGTGCGCTGGCAGAGAAGGTGGCACCAGAGGTGATGATCCCAGCCCTGACAGGGGGAACGAAGGCGATGATGGGAAACATGGACCCCGCTCTCACTTTGCGGGAAGTCTTTGATGCCCATTTCTTCCCAAAACTTGGCACGGATCGATTCGCCCTCCAATCGTCAATCGATCGGTTCTACGATGAGATCTTCCCCACTTTGGGTGCCATGACCAGGCCCATCCCGGAGGCCGTCCACCTGGTGGATTGGGCTGTGGAGCAAGGTCACCGGGTGGTGATAGCCACCAATCCCTTCTTCCCATTGAAGGCCGTCCAGCACCGCCTGCGCTGGGCGGAGTTGCCTCCGGAAAAATATCCATTCGCGCTGGTGACCTCCTATGAGACCTTTCACTTTACCAAAGAGACGGTCGCTTATTATCCTGAAGTTTTAGCGCAATTAGGCTGGCCTGATGATCCGGTCGTGATGGTGGGCGACGATATCGATCGGGAAGTCAAACCCACCCAGGCTGCTGGTTTCCCGGTCTTTTGGGTTCGGGAATCCGGCGATGTCCCCTTCGAACAGGATCGGATCCCACACGGGAAATTGGAATCGTTCCGAAACTGGTTGGAAAAAACAGACCCTGAATCGCTGAAAATATCCTTGCAAACCCCCCAGGCGCTTCTGGCCACCCTGCGTTCCACGCCGGCTGCCATTGCTACCCTCGCCGGATCTGTCGCCAAAGAGGTTTGGATGCGGAAGCCAGTGCCCATAGAGTGGTGCTTAACCGAAATCCTCTGCCATCTGCGGGATGTGGAGCGCGCAGTTAATCTGCCGCGCATCCGCAAGATTCTGGCCGAAGATAATCCTTTCTTGGCTGGTGAAGACACTGACCACTGGGTGGATGAACACCATTGTGCCGAACAGGATGGCTCGGAAATTCTGGTCGATTTTATCCGCGCGCGTAAGGAAACAATCGGCTTGTTAAGCAATTTGAAGACCGAATGGTCCAGGATGGCCAGGCATTCTATCTTTGGTCCCACTACGTTACTGGAAATGGTCGGTATTGTTGCCGGCCATGACCGGGTTCATGTACAACAAATCTGGAAGACGATACATACTGGCTGGTAATTTTGGTTTTATTGTGGTAAATTAGTCTTCGTCGATAAATGACGGAAGGAGATTTTTATGGGTTTCTTGAAAGATTTTGGCTTGCCTGAACTCCTGATCATACTGGTGATCATCGTACTTCTCTTTGGTCCGGGACGCATCGGCAAAGTAGCTGGGGAGCTTGGTAAAGGTATTCGTTCTTTCCGGGAGGGTTTATCCGGTAAGGAAGACGAAAAGGGAGACGAAACGAAAGATGAAATAAAAGAGGATGAGAACAAACCGGACCCTCCAAAAACTGAAAAATAACTTTTCAGATGAAATTACAGCCCTCTGCCTGATGGTGGAGGGTTTTTACTTGCAAAATGACCTCTTTACATTATCTTGACCCTAATCCTGCTGGACATCCTGCCGTCCTGTTGCTTCATGGGCTGGGCGCAGACGCCAGCTCCTGGACGCTGCAAATACCCGCATTGACCGGTGCAGGATTCCGCCCCATTGCAGTTGATATACCCGGTTTCGGTCAGTCTCCTTACGATGGAGGCGGCTGGAGCATCCGCCGCGTGGCGGCAAGCATGGCGGGTTTGATGGAAGAATTGCAGACGGGTCCCGCACATGTGGTGGGTCTTTCGCTGGGCGGTGTGATTGCCCAACAGTTTGCTTTGGACATGCCGCACCTGACGTGCAAACTTGTTCTGGTCAGCACCTTTGCTGTATTACGCCCTGATAATTTGAGTGGTTGGTATTATTTCTTGCAGCGGTTTATCCTGGTTAACACGCTGGGATTGCCGGCACAAGCAAAAGTGGTGGCTCAACGCGTCTTCCCGGATCCTCGCCATGAACAATTGCGAAATATCCTCGTGGAAACAATTTCCCGTGCAGATCCGCGTGCCTATCGAAAAGCCATGGTTTCCTTGGGGTTATTTACCTCGCTAAAACGATTGGGGGAGATCAAAGCCCCCACGCTGGTCGTTACGGGTGAGGACGATACCACTGTGAATCCTGCCCGGCAGCGATTGCTTGCGACAGGCATACCCAACGCGCAGCAGGTGATCATCCCGGAAGCAGGTCACGCTGCCCCGGTGGATCAAGCTGATCGATTTAACCGGGAATTGCTGTTGTTCTTACTGCCTCATGTATAAATCCATCAACATCCATTATCGGATTATTGGCAACGCGAGGAATTTCGGCTGATATAAAACCTGATTTCGTTCAAGGAAGTAATTACCGCAAACAAAACCCCTAAAAGTTTCAGACCTTTAGGGGTTTTTAGCGGAGAGGGTGGGATTCGAACCCACGGTGACCCATAAGGCCACAACGGTTTTCGAGACCGTCCCATTCAACCGCTCTGGCACCTCTCCAAAAGCGCGACAATGTTTTTTTTGTCTTTTACTTCATTCAACACGAAAATCGGAATGCTTGACTCGGAATGCCTGTTTATGGCGGGGCGATTATATCTTATATCAGGCTTTCTTAATCACCTTTTTTAACTTGGGCATAGTCTTGGCTTGTTTCATCGTAATGACTTTTATAATTTCCTCACCGAATTGATTTAATCGCCAGGGGCTATCTGGCATAAGGGTGGCTAGTTCTTTTAAATTTTTTGGATATTTCTCCGCAATTTGGTGCATCCAGTTTCTCGGCAGGATGATGTCTGATTCGACCCCGGTTTTCAACCCGGTCTTTTTGCGCCAATCAGATAAAACATTCAGCCGGTCCAGGAAGGCTTGATTTGGGCGTAAGCTGCGCGGGCGGCTTACCAAGGGTGTAAGCTTTCCACGACCTACGGCTTGCAGAATTTCATTTCCGTATAAGTGTATTTGCCGGATGGTCATCCCGAGTTCAGCCAGGTCCTTTTGTGTCTCCGGGACCATTTGTGTAATGGCAACCAGTCTCTTGTCATCGATTACCTTGAATGATGGGCGGTCCATTTGTTTGGCCTGCTTCTCGCGCCAGGCGCACAATTGCTGCAGGATGGTCAATTGCCGGTCACTGAATTTTTGCGCCCCCTTGACGCGCTGCCACGATGGTACTTCTGACTTCCCGTTTCCGTTTCCATGTGCCAGGCGGACGAATTCCTCCTGCGCCAGTTCCCACCGGCCATGGACTTGAAGTTCCGTTTGCAAACTATCGCGCAGGGCCAGGAGATGGTGCGTATCGAGCCGGGCGTAATTGAGCATTTCACGCGAAAGGGGGCGTTCCCCCCAATCAGCCTTCTGGTATTTTTTATCCAGTTTAATGCCCAGTTTCTCTTCGAGGATGGAATCCAGTCCAACCCGTTTGTAGCCTAAAATTCGTGCGGCTTGCATGGTATCGAACAGACTGGCGACGGTGATGCCGAAATCGCGTTTCAGGCAGATAAGATCATATTCGGCTGCGTGGAATACAAGTTCGATTTCCGGGTTATCAAATACTGGCTTCAAGGGGACGAGATCTTCGAGCCCAAGAGGATCCACCAGGTAATCGGTCTGCGGGGTGGAAAACTGGATCAGGCATAATTTTTCCTGGAATGCGTGCAGGGAATTAGACTCGGTATCCACGGCGATCCGCCCCCAGTGTCCCAATTCGTCGGCTAGTTGTTGCAGGCTGTTGGGCTTGGCAATCCAGATGGGAGGCGGGAGTTTCATGGTTTGCATTTGCCTCGATTATATCCGTTTATACTTCTCATTTTCTTGTTAATGGACTTCATGAAACTGAAGCAATAGATCCTCTCAGATTAACGAATCTTTTCCATTACCA
>JBGOZL010000126.1:0-6239 GCA_041480185.1 Anaerolineae bacterium | reverse complement strand
GAGGGTGTGGGCCTGTGCTCATTCCTGCTAATCGGCTTCTGGTACGAGATGGATACGCTCGGTCGTCCCTCCTGGGCCAACTCGAATGCGGCTAAAAAGGCTATGATCGCCAACCGGATTGGTGACTTCGGCTTCCTCCTGGCGGCGTTCACCATGTTCTGGTGGTTCAAGAGTCTCACCTTTGGGGATGTCTTTACACAGGCGGTGACCGTCCCGTCGAGTGTCATTCTTTTCATTACTTTATTCCTGCTTGTGGGTGTGGCAGGCAAATCCGCCCAGATCCCGCTCTATGTCTGGTTGCCGGATGCCATGGCAGGTCCCACCCCGGTCTCCGCTCTCATCCATGCCGCCACCATGGTTACCGCGGGTGTTTACCTGGTGGCCCGTTCCGCACCGCTCTACACCCTGGTGCCTGCAGCACAGACTACGGTTGCATTGGTAGGTGCCATCACCGCCCTGTTCGCTGCCACGATTGCCGTCGGGCAGTATGACATCAAAAAAGTCCTGGCCTATTCCACCATCTCTCAACTTGGTTTCATGGTGGCAGCGGTCGGGATGGGCGCCTTCGTAGCCGGCATGTTCCACCTGGTCACGCATGCTTTCTTCAAGGCGCTCCTGTTTCTGTCCGCTGGTTCTGTCATCCTGGGCGTGGAACGCGGTCATCACCACCTTGCTCATCACGACGAGCATGCGGGCTCCTCGCCTGAGGAGGTATTTGATCCAAACGATATGCGCAACATGGGGGGACTGCGCAAGCAGATGCCCATCACCTTCTGGGTGTACCTGGTTGGCGCCCTGGCGCTGGCGGGGATCTTCCCCCTGGCTGGGTTCTGGTCTAAAGATGAGATCCTTGCAGATGCGTTCACTAAGTTTCCTGCCGTTTATTGGCTGTTGACCATTGCCGCCTTCCTGACCGCTTTCTATATGGGTCGCCAAATTTGGATGGTCTTTTTCGGGGCTCCCCGCCATTCAGCGGCTGCTCACGCCGAGGAAAGTCCCAGGGTTATCACCGTCCCCCTGATGATATTGGCTGCCTTGGCGGTCCTGGGGGGTGCCCTCAACCTGCCGGGCGTGGACAGCCTCACCCTCTGGCTGGAACATACCATCGCCGACGTCGAGGCGGGGCAGTTCAACTTCCTGGTTGCCGGTCTCTCCACTTTCCTGGCGTTGATCGCGATTGCCCTCTCCTGGCTGCTTTATGGACGCCGCTCGCTGGTCGAAGGTCAGCCGGACCCGCTCGGGAAATTGCTCGGACCAATCTTTAGAGTCTTCGAGCGCAGGTATTGGGTGGACGAAGCCTACTGGGCTATCTTCATCAACCGCTACGTGGACGTTGCCCGCTTCCTGGCAGATGTGATCGATGAGCGTTTCTGGCACGATTGGTTCCACGAGAAGGTCCTTGCCGGCACCTACAACTGGCTCTCCCGCACGGTGCTCGACCTGCGCGTCGACCAGCAGTTCATTGACGCCATCGCCAACGGCCTGGGCAATTTGACCCGCCGCGTTTCCGGTGGGTTGCGCCGCCTGCAGAACGGTTTCGTGCGCAGTTATGCGCTGGCGGTCTTGTTTGGAGTTGTCATCATTATTGGCTGGCTTGTGTTGAAATAATTTAAATTCGGGCGTCCGGTGTCTGACCTTTGACGTTTGACTTATTAAGTTTGTTATGACCGAGGAGTAAACATGAACTTGATTACCAATCCTCTTATTCTTGTCACCCTCTTCCCGCTGGTCGGTGTGCTGGCCCTGCTCTTTATTCCTGCAGAAAGGAAGAATGCCCTGCGCTGGACGGCCCTGCTGGCATCGCTGGTGACCTTTGCCCTGTCCATCTGGATGCTGACCCTGTTCGATAAGTCCAACCCCGACCTGCAGCTCAGTTTCACCCTGCCCTGGATCCAGGTTGCCGGCTGGAACATCAGCTTCGCCATGGGCGTGGACGGCTTGAGCATCCTGCTCGTTCTGCTCACGGCCTTCCTATCCCCGATTTCCATTCTCTCCACCTGGACTGCCGTTGAGGATCGTGTCAAGGACTTCATGATCTTCTTCCTACTTCTCGAAGTGGGTATGCTGGGTGTCTTTCTCGCCCAGGACCTGTTCCTGTTCTACATCTTCTGGGAATTCACCCTGGTGCCCATGTACTTCCTGATCGGCATCTGGGGCGGACCGCGCCGCATCTACGCTGCCATCAAGTTCTTTCTGTACACCATGGCCGGTTCCATCCTGATGCTGCTTGCTATCCTGTGGCTGGGCATCTACCAGGGCACCTTCAGCGTGCCCGACCTGATCGCCAAGGGCGGCATTCCGGCCAGTATCCAGTTATGGCTGTTCCTGGCTTTTGCTGCCGCCTTCGCCATCAAGGTCCCCATGTGGCCGCTGCACTCCTGGCTGCCGGATGCGCACGTGGAAGCCCCTACAGCTGGGTCCGTCATCCTGGCAGGTGTGTTGTTGAAGATGGGTACCTACGGCTTCCTGCGCTTTAACCTGCCCATGTTCCCCGACGCAGCCGTTAAAGCTGCTCCCTGGATGGCACTGCTGGCTGTCATCGGCATCATTTATGGCGCCGCTGTTTCCTATGCCCAGAAGGACATCAAGAAGCTGGTCGCCTACTCCTCGGTCAGCCATCTCGGCTTCGTGATGCTGGGTCTCTTCGCCCTCAACCCGCAGGGTATTGAAGGCGGCATCCTGCAAATGATCAACCATGGGTTGAGCACGGGTGCGTTGTTCCTCCTGGTCGGCATGGTTTACGAGCAGACTCATACCCGTGAGTTCTCCGTCTATGGCGGGTTGTGGAAGGTCATGCCTGTCTTCGGGACGGTGATGTTGATTGTTTCGCTTTCCTCGATGGGTCTGCCCGGGCTGAACGGTTTTGTCGGTGAGTTTGCCATTTTACTGGGTGCTTTCGGGTCAACGGCCATTGGCTCGCCCTGGTTCGCCGGGATAGGCGCACTCGGCGTCATCATGGCCGCCGTCTACATCCTTTACATGTTCCAGAAAATATTCATGGGTCCAGAGGGTTCGATCGTGGAAGAAGTCAAAAAGCACGGGCACGCCTTGCGCGACCTGAACTGGCGCGAGATTGCCACCATCGTTCCTCTGCTGATCCTCATCTTCTGGATCGGACTGTACCCCAAGCCGTTCTTTGATCTTATGGCCCCGGCTGTCTCGAAATTATTGATGGTAATTCATTAGTAGGGGCGACCCTCATTGTCCCCGTTCTTTGGGGAGGTGGTCGCCCGGGCTGCCGCATAGGAACCAATTATGACGCGATCCGATCTTTACACAATTCTACCCACCCTCCTGCTCGTCGCCTGGGCCTGCCTGCTCCTCCTGGTGGACCTGTTCATCCCGAAAGGACGTAAAGGCTGGACCGCCCTCCTGGCTGCTGTCGGTCTCGCCGGTGCGCTGGGTATCACCCTGGCTCAAGCTGGCATGGACCTCTCCGCCTTCGGCGGGATGGTTGTGCTGGATGGCTTTTCATCCTTCCTGAATGCCCTTTTCCTTGCGAGTGGATTGGGTGCCATCGCCATCGCGTATGGCTACCTCAAGCGTATGGGATTGGAGCGCGGCGAGTATTACACGCTTATTCTCTTCAGTCTCTCCGGCATGCTGCTCATGGCCCAGGCCGCTGACCTGATCATCATCTTCCTGTCCCTCGAATTGCTCTCCATCCCGCTTTACGTTTTGTCCGCCTTTGCGCGCCCCCGCACCGAGTCGGAAGAAGCCGGCATCAAGTACTTCCTGTTGGGTGCCTTCGCCACCGGATTCGTTGTCTACGGCATCGCCCTGGTCTTCGGCGCAACCGGCAATACGTCCCTCGCCGGGATTGTCTCCGTCATCAACCTTTCTTCAAGCTTCGGGGGGGTTTACTCCCCGCTCCTGCTCACAATCGGCGCTGCTCTGATCCTGGTCGGTTTCGGGTTCAAGGTCGCTGCCGTCCCCTTCCATATGTGGACTCCGGATGTCTATCAGGGTGCGCCCACCTCGGTGACCGGTTTCATGGCGGTCGGTGCCAAGGCAGCCGGCTTTGCCGCCCTTCTGCGTATCTTCGTCACGGCCCTCCCCTCTCTCAACCTGGACCTGGTGCCGGTGCTGTGGGGTTTGGCAGCCCTGACCATGGTGGTTGGGAACGTGATTGCCATCTCGCAGACCAACATCAAGCGCCTGCTGGCTTACTCCAGCATCGCCCACGCCGGGTACATCCTGATGGCTTTCGTGTCCTTTGGAAATTCAAAGGTTGCGCCCGACGCGGTCGCCTCAGCGCTTTTCTACCTGGTCACCTATGCCATCACTTCCTTCGGAGCCTGGGCGGTCGTCATTGCGCTTGAAAAGCTGGACGGCAAAGGCCTCGAGATCAGCGACTTCGCCGGTCTGGGGCGCAAGCGCCCCCTGCTGGCTGCCGCCATGACGGTCTTCATGCTTTCTCTTATCGGCATGCCACCCACGCTGGGGTTGGTGGGAAAGTTCTTCCTGTTCCGCACCGCCATTCAAGGTGGCTTTATTGGGCTGGCGGTCATCGGCGTGCTGACTTCCCTCATCTCTGCATACTACTACCTGCGCGTGGTGGTGACAATGTACATGCGGGATGGCGATCCCGAGACCGCCCGTGAACCCTGGCTCGACTTCACCTGGGCACTGACCTCCGTCGCCACCGTTGTCCTCAGCTTCCTCCCCATGGCCCTCTTCGCCTGGGCCAGCGGCGCTGTCCTGCATTTGTTCTAATTATTTTTCGCTGCTTGCTGTTGTTCTGTGACAGTGACTTAGTTCCTCGCGTAGCATTTCATCCCCCCAAAGGGGACTCCCTTGGGGAGGGTGCCTTTCCGGGAAGCAATCTCCTATTAATAAATAAAATGAAATGGGACGGCGATGAGCCGTCCCATTTTTTTTAATACTCTCTTGGCTTATTTCGCCCGCATCCGGTTATTCTTTGGATTGTGCTCCACCTCGGCGAGGTTCAGTGCTTCCATCAACGGTGGGATATACATTCCGAAACGACCGCGTAACCCCTTCTTCAGCCCGTACCAGCCGCCCACGGGATTCTTCGGCGAGCGCCCCCAGGCTTCAACGGTTCCCTCTGCCGCTGGTTTTTGTTCGTCTGCGCTGCCGAGCGGCATCCAGTCGCCATGTGCCTTGAGCATGGCGTACAGGTCGTCCAGGCAGCGCAGTTGGTAGCGCAGCTCGGTTTTCCCAACCGTGCAAACCAGTGAGGGTGGGTTGGCAGTTTCATCCTTGTACATCTGGTATTCCGATGAACCACTGGGTGTCTTAAGCATCCACGGGTGCTCGCGTGTACCATTTCCCATTGCTGAAGAGCTGTTCATATTGTCTCCTTCGATTTGTATGTAAATATCATCATTATTGTCGTATTATACCATTTCCCCTTTGAGAATTTCAAATGCATCATCCACTTGCTGGAAATTAATACAGGACAGCACAATGCTGTCCTGTATATTTGTCTGACCAATGATTTAAGGAAGCAGGCGGTCTTCTGGGGCAGTCTCGCAGACCGCCTCTCTAAAGTACCGATTTATTTGCATTTATAGATGAAGTTTTTTCTCTTGCTACCAGTTCGCGCCTCAATGTTTTACCGATCAGGGATTTCGGTATACTTTCCAGGAACTGGATATGTTTTGGTACTTTGTAACCAGTCAATTTTTGGCGGCAGTATTCACGCAGTTCCTCTTCACAGGCGGTTTGTCCCGATCGCAAAACCACCCACGCCTTGACTGCTTCGCTCTGGTGGGGATCCGGTATGCCGGCCACGCTGACCTCGGCAACAGCTGGATGTGTGGCGATCACCTCCTCCACTTCGCGCGGCCAGACCTGGAATCCGCTGGGCTTGATCACGTCCTTTTTCCGGTCAACGATGAACATATATCCATCTTCATCCAGGTATCCGAGGTCGCCGGTATACAACCAGCCATCGCGGAGGGTGATGGCGGTTTCGTTCGGTTTGCCCCAGTAGCCTTTCATCAACTGCGGGGCGCGCAGGATGAATTCGCCCACCTGGTTGGGAGGCAATTCCTTTTCCCCGTCATCTGCATCCACCACCCGCAGCTCCACATCCGGCACCGGGATGCCGACCGCACCGGGCTTGTACAATCCCATCGCGGGTGTCGTTATTGTTGCCATCATTGATTCGGTCATGCCAAACCCCTCCACGATCCGTCCCCCCGTGGCTTTCTCGAATCGTTGCTTTGTCTCCATGAGGAGAGGCGCCGCGCCGGAGATGTTCAACTTAAGCG
>JBGOZL010000125.1:0-6272 GCA_041480185.1 Anaerolineae bacterium | reverse complement strand
GACCGTATCGCCCGCTGACCAGGTTCGCTGGATTGGTATAAAGCGCGCAGGACGCGGGTCGAATCCCCCTGCGGCTGGTTCACTCACAGGGAAAGCTGTTGGCACCGCTACGGCCTCTCCATTGACCGTGATCCGGGTCGCGGCGCTCCATGACGGCAGGCGCATCTGCAATGTGAACTCAGCCCGGTTCCGGGGGGTAAGTCTGATGCTGGCGCGCCCTATGTAAGGGAGGCCGGAGTCGAGCAGGACCTCCAAAAAATCAACCGATGTGAGCGTTACCCGGCTGCCAATATATTGGTGGATCCACAGGTTTTCCCTGTCTACTGAATAGACATACTTGCCCAGGTCCGCCCAGGTACGTGACAGGTTGGATGGACAGCAGGGGATGTCAAACCAGGTCTGACGGGTGACCCCGCCTCGGCAGGCGAGCGGGTTGTTGTACATGTAGCTCTCCCCGTCCAGCCCCATGCCGACCGCTGAAGCGTTATATAGCTGCCATTCGAAAAGGTCACTGTATCTGGCTTTTCCGGTAGTGAGGGCCATCTCCCAGTTCCAGAACATGCCCCCCAGAGCGGCACAGGTCTCAGCATATGCATACTCGGGGTCGAGCTCGTAATCGTTGCCGAAGCCCTCCAGGACGGGCAGCGAACCGAGCCCGCCGGTGACGTACATGCGTCGCGCTACCATATGTTCCCAGGTCCGCTCAAGCACCGCCATCAGGCTGGCATCAGGACGGAGGCGCTGTAGCAGGGCGGTTGCGGTTTCGAGGTAGCCGAAGCGGACCGCGTGACCGACCGGCACGCTCTGGGCGCGAATGGGGGCATGCTGCTGGAAGTATTTACCAGAGAAGGCGCTGGCATACCAGCGCAGGGTAACCCGCGGGGACATCTTAGCGGCGTTGCGCGCTGGCAGGCGGAAGGAGGCGCGTTCGGGATGCGCCAAAAGGTAGGCACTTCGCTGTTTGCGGACAAACTCCCCCCGTTTCGTCACGCTGGCGTTCTGGCGGATAATCGAAAGGGCAAATCGTGGCGTGCGCCCGCGCTGCTCAAGAAAGTGTGAAGCCAGGTCCAAATAGGGGGAATGCCCTGTGACCTGGTACAGACGCAGCAAGGCAATCTCAATCTCCTCGTGACCGGGGGTGTGTTCAGGTCCCTTACCCATAAAGTCGCGTACCAGCAGGTCAGCCGCTCTGCAAGCCAGGGTTAGCGAGTCAATCCGGCCGGTGGCGGTGTGATGCGAGATGCACGCCTCGATCAGGTGGCCATGGCAGTACAGCTCATGTTCGATCTGCAGGTTGACCCAGCGCATACCGGGGAAGTGAATCTGGTTGTACGTGAACAGGTAACCGTCGTCCGTCTGGGCTTTGAGGAGCAGGGCGAGGAAGGCGTTCATACAGGCAGCCAGCTTCGAATCCGGACGAAGAGCATAAATCCGGGAAGCTGCGTCCAACCACTTATAAGCATCCGAATCGGAGAAAAACCAACCCTCGCGAAACCCGTCTTTCGCCTCGGCGAGGATGCGAAAGTTGTCAATGCACCCGCTGGCTTCCAGTTGTTCCCACTGATGGTAGATGGCGCGCTGAGCATTGGTCTCCAAGCGAGGCGACCAGAAAGAATCTTGGATGGTGACTTGCCTGCTTGAAAGTTCCTCCATGAACCACTCCAGGCATTGCTTTGATGAAACCAGTTTAGCATAATACACGGAGTTAGGGCAAGCAGATAATCTCCAAATCTGGCGGGCTGACCGACCGCGGTGGCCTGGGCGGGAGTGGATTCTCAACCAGATGGGTGGCGAGCTAGTAAATGGAGGAAATGCTCATGGTGTCCAGATCGTGCACGCTGTGCTAGCGAAAAATAATACGCCCTGAAGTCAGAGCGTATAAGACAAGAAAGTATGCTATGGACTCTATACTCCAGCGCCCCCAACGGGGTTTGAACCCCTGCGGGGGTTTTGTTCCTTTCTGCCTTGTGTCTCTATTTGTTTCGTTCTACAATATATCTGTCACTATCGGCAGAGAGAAATTGGTGGAATGGCAATAGAATTCCTCACAAAAACAAGACGAGAGTGTTAAGAGGAAAATTGTCCTTCCATAATGACGCTAAATATAAAATCAACTTCTTAAGACCTAGTTGGGCACACAGTAAAATATCCATATGAAGACTTGTAAAACATGTGAATTGATTGCCCGACGCAATATGGGTGTTTCCCCGCTGTGGGATTCTATCTACCGAACGCCATATTGGGATGTGGTACACAGCTACGATACAGCCTTGCCTGGTTGGCTGGTGTTAGTGACTCGACGTCATATCACAGCCGTTGATGAGTTGTCCGATGCCGAAGCAATTGAATTAGGCCGGCTAATCCGCCGCACTTCGATTGCCTTGAAAGAAGTCACTGGCTGCGTCAAAACGTATGTGATCCAATTTGCGGAGCGAGCAGACCATCCGCATGTACATTTTCACGTCATTCCCCGTATGGCGGATCAGCCGGAGAATCGTCACGGCGCTCAAATCTTTGGGTATTTGGGCGTTCCCGAAAAAGAACGGGTAAGTCAGGAAGTGATGAACGCAATAGCTGAGAAAGTGCGAGAGATGTTGCTAGCATACGAACTGGCATGAAGAGTGCTCCCAACACCGGCTCCAGCGAACCCCTGAAGTGCCGAGCCGCTGAATCCATCTGTTGGGCCATGAGAACCCAGGTTTTTTTAATACCAAGAAGGAGTGCTTTCCGATGACATCAAGTTCGTTGGGTGATAATAAGGTGATGCAGATTGGTTTGGTCGTCGAGGACATCGACTATGCCGTAAAAGCCTGGTCGCTACTGTTGGGGGTAGATCCGCCTTCCATCATCATTACAGACACAGTCGACATTGCTCACACCAAGTATCAAGATCAGCCCACGTCAGCTCAGGCAAAACTGGCGTTCTTTGATCTTGGGCAGGTCAACCTGGAATTGATCCAACCCTTGGGCGAGCCCAGCACCTGGAATGATCAACTGATCGTTCACGGTTCAAGTCTCCACCACATTGCCTTTGAAATCAAAGGAATGGAAGAGCATATCGAGGGCTTGCAAAAACACGGCTTGCGATTGGTCCAACGTGGCGACTATCATGGTGGTCGGTATGCTTATGTGGATGGACAGAATGAAATAGGAACAGTGATCGAACTTCTGGAAAATGATTGAGTGGTAGTCCTGAAATCTCATTCGGACCTACCCGCGGTTGTAGGTGACCGTCCTTCGCCCTCCTCCGGTCGCGCTTGGCGAGCGCCCGAACCGCCACATAAGCTCAATTACGTTGGACGAATGGATGAGAGAATAGCCTAATAATGGGAATGGGAGACTGACGTGATGACCATATTGAACAAAGGCCAAACAAACCGCCTGCTAGGATATCCGGTTAATGCTCGTCTCTTGATTATCAACGCCGATGATTTTGGAATGTGCAATGCGATTAACGAGGCCATCATTCGAACATTGCAGGAAGGCGTGGTGCGTTCCACAAGTTTGATGGTGCCCTGTCCGTGGGCTTTACAAGCTATGCGTTTCCTCGCCGATCACCCCGAATTTCCCTTCGGCGTTCATCTCACCGTCATCTGCGATGCAGACAATTACGCTTGGGGCCCCGTAACTTCCTGGGAAAAGGTACCATCCCTGGTTGATCGGGCAGGTAACTTCTACAGCGTGGAAGGCTTCCCAAGGTTTCTGAATCAGGATGGTTTGAATCAGCTAGAAGTGGAATTCAGAGCGCAGATCGAAACTGTACTGGCAGCCGGGCTAAAGCCTGCCCATTTGGACTGGCATTCACTGCATCTCGACAGCAGGGCTGATATTGTTGATTTGATGTTTCGACTGGCAAAACAATACGGACTGGCGTTACGCGTTACCGGACGACCTTGGATCGAAAAAATGCAAAACCAGGGCCTGCCCACCAGTGATTACAACCTGCTTGACAGCTTCAGCCTTAATCCAGTCAACAAATCGGCGCGCTATGCTCAGATACTGCACGAGATACCTGCCGGACTGAGTGAGTGGGCGGTACATCCTGGTCTCGATAATGCTGAGTTGTTGACCCTGGAACCCGATGGGAACCATTTCCGCCAGACGGATTTTGATTTTTGGATATCTCAACAGGCGAAAGACATTGTGAAAGAAGAAGGTATCATTCTTTTGAATTATCGAGCATTACAAGAAGTCTGGGCAGGAAAGTAATTTGATTCTAAGGCACAGGGCCGCCCAACACCGGCTGCATAGAAAGGGCCAGAAAATGGACAGAAAAACTCTTCTGATTTTCATTGGTGACACTGCCCAAAAGCGACCAGAGCAAACCGTCAAGGGCGAGTATGTCACCATACTGGGCGGAGTATTCTATAAAATTCAAAATTTTGATGCTCTAGAGCCGATCTTTATGAGCATCGTCAGCAGTTCCAATCACTGGCTCTTTATCTCATCAACAGGAGGCCTTTCTGCTGGTCGAGTCAGCGCCGAACAGTCTCTCTTCCCCTATTACACAGAAGATAAGCTGACCGAAAATAGCGATAGTACTGGAAATAAGGCGATATTTCTTGTCACGCGCGCACAACGGACCAGCCTATGGGAGCCATTTTCAATACGGCAACAAGGAATTTATCATATCGAACGCAACATTTATAAAAATGTGGCTGGCACGATGGTCATTTTTGAAGAAAATAACCATAGCCTGGGGTTGACCTATCGTTATGCCTGGCGGACAAGTGATACCTTTGGCTTCGTAAAGACGTCCTGGTTAAAAAATTCGGGGGAGTCATCCTGCCAAATCGAGCTTGTCGATGGTCTTCAGAATATTCTGCCCGCCAATATTACAGAGTTGACCCAAAATATATTCAGTCCCCTTTTGGATGCCTATAAACGCAGTGAACTCGACACTGAAACCGGTCTGGCTATCTTTGCGCTTAATTCAACCCTGACGGACCTGGCTGAACCCAGCGAGTCGCTCCTGGCGACGACTGTTATGCAGCTTGGACTTGATCAAGTGGACTATCTGCTCTCGTCGGTGCAACTCGATGATTTTCGCACTGGCCTGGGTGTGACGGTGGAAACAGATGTGCGTGGGCAGCGTTGTGCTTATTTTGTGCATACCACTCTCAACCTAGCTCCGGTTATGGAACACTCATGGCATCTGGTGGCAGAGGTTAGCCAAGATAGCGCTGCAATCGTCCGTTTGTCTAAAAGTCTAAGAGAAAATCGGGCCAACCTTGCAAATACCCTGGAACGTGACATTGAATCGAACAACGTTAATTTGGAGAAGATCGTCGCCAGTGCCGATGGATTGCAGGTCTCCAGTAGTCAACTTCGCTGCGCCAGCCATTTCGCAAACGTAATGTTCAACGAGATGCGCGGCGGCCTTTTCGCTGACCAATACCAAATCCATACACAAGATTTCATCGAATTTTTATCTGCTCGTAATCCTCCGATTCTCGCAGAAAAAGCATCTTTTTTTTCCGAAATGCCCCCTGAAATTTCTATCTCCGCCCTTCAAGACCTTTCGGAAGAGAGCGGGTCAGCAGATCTAATCCGCTTGAGTTATTCCTACATGCCCCTGTCGTTCAGCCGACGGCATGGTGACCCCAGCCGCCCCTGGAATCGCTTTTCGATCAATATCAAGAAAGATGATGGCTCCCAGCAGCTGGGCTATGAAGGGAATTGGCGCGATATTTTCCAAAACTGGGAAGCCCTCGCTTATTCTTACCCGGAATATGTTGAAACGATGATTTGTACTTTCCTGAATGCGACAACCGCAGATGGGTACAACCCATATCGAATTAATCGTGAGGGGATTGAATGGGAACTTCCAGAACCTGGCAATCCCTGGGCGAATATTGGCTACTGGGGCGACCATCAATTCATTTATCTCCAAAAACTGATGGAACTCAGCGCCAGAGTACATCCTGGCAAGCTTCAGGCATTTCTTGCCCAACCAATGTTCAGTTATTCCAATGTTCCTTATCGGATCAAACCTTATACGGATCTACTGCGCGATCCTTACAATACCATTGATTTTGATTGGGCTCTGGAACAGGAGATCGAGTCACAGGTGAAGGAACGCGGCACGGACGGTAAACTGACGTCTACGCGCGATGGCAAAATACTCCTTGCCAATCTCGCAGAAAAACTACTCACCCTGCTGCTCGCCAAGCTGGTGAACTTTGTCCCTGAAGGCGGCATCTGGATGAACACCCAACGCCCGGAATGGAATGATGCCAACAATGCCCTGGTCGGCAAAGGGTTGTCGGTAG
>JBGOZL010000124.1:0-6302 GCA_041480185.1 Anaerolineae bacterium | reverse complement strand
TTGTCCGCAGGCGGTCGTCGGGCTTTGTTGCCGGCGGTGCCCATCCGTGCATCACTGCGTGAATATACTGCCCCGTCCCGCCCACAAGCAATGGCAGTTTATGACGCCTGCGGATGTTTGCAATCGCATCTGAAGCCAGGTGCTGGAATACAGCCAGGCTGCATGTCTCATCTGGATTAACAATATCAATCAGGTGATGTGGAATTTGAGCACGCTCTTCCACCGTGGGTTTAGCAGTGCCGATGTTCATTCCGCGGTAAAAGAGACGTGAGTCTGCCGAAACGATTTCCCCACCCAAGCGTTCTGCCAGTTGGATGGAAACCTCGGTCTTACCGACCGCAGTGGGACCGACAATGACAATCAGGGAAGGTTTCATTCTGCAAGCTACCCAATCACGTTCTCAAAATGCGCTATCTGTGCTTTCCCACCCGGTTTTCCTTCCACGGCGATCACGTCAAACTGCCAGCTATCCCCACTTTCGGGATGTCCCTGGAGATAGTCTTCGGCTGCAGAGAGCATATATGCCTGTTTTCGGCGTGTGACCGAATCTTCGGGATAGGCAAAATCATGCGATCTGCGGGTCTTGACTTCAACAAAGACAAGCAATCCATCTTTACTGGCAACGATATCAATCTCGCCATGGGCACTGTGGACATTTCGCTCCAGCACTACGTACCCATTCGCTTTCAGATACTCCGCGGCGACGTCTTCGCCCCAACGACCTGTTGCCTGTCTGCTGGTTCTCATGTGCGCAATTTCTCCACCAGGCTGCGGATGCGGGAACTCAAACTATGCCGGCGCGGCAGTGCTGCAAATGCCAGTCGTTCATAATGACCAAGCATGGCTTCAAGTGTGTGTTCAATGGCATATTTTTCAGAGGCCTTGCGTGCTGCCTGCCCCATTTTCCGTCGCAGGTTCCGATCGAGGCACATACGGGTGAGTTTGGCGGCGAATGCGGCCTGGTTTTGGCTTGCGAGGAATCCAGTTAGGCCATCTTCGATGGTATCGCCCACGCCCACCGAATGGATTCCCAAAGCGGGTAACCCTGTTGCCATGGCTTCGATCAATGAAAGGGGGTGGACTTCTGTCACCGAGGCGGTCACGAAAATATCGCTCATTGCCAGGTACTGCGGGATTTGTTCGTAAGCGACCATGCCGAAAAAATGAACCTGGTCATTAATACCGATCTCAGTGGCAAGTTTTTTAAGGGTTTCCTCCTCAGGTCCGCCTCCAATGATCAGCAAATGCACATCTTCTACTGTCTCGGCCACCCCAGCAAATGCTCGCAGAAGGAAATCCACGCTTTTTTCCGGTCCCAATCGCCCGGAATAGATCAGGAGAATGTCCTGTGGACTAAAGCCGAATTCGAGGCGGCAATCTTCACAAACGTGCTGGTAGCGTTCCAGTTCGACCCCATTGGGGACAACTTCGATCGGGCTGGTCACCCCCAGTCTACGCAGAACGTCTGCCATCCCCGGCGATGGTGAGACAACCAGGTCCACGGCGGTACAGAAGGGAGGCATATAGCTCTGGAGAAAAGTTGCGCTTATCTCCTCAGGTAGGAGCGGAACGTATACTTGCGCGTATAAATCGTATCGAGTGTGGTTGGTAAAAACAACCGGGATGTGTAGTGGGCGGCAGTAATTCAACGCAAGCCGTCCGCTTAGGAATGGATGGTGTACATGGACCAGGTCCATGGTCTGCAGAAGTGTTTTTGCGGCACGGCGGTAGCGGAAATTCAAGGTATAGCCAGTATCCACCAGCGGCAGCCCCGGTGAGCGGATAATATTCGTTTCTTCGTCGGGAAAATCGATGTCCCCGAAGGTAAAAACAAAAACCTCATGTCCTGCTTTTTCTAAATATCTTTTGTTCAAAGAAATGTAGTTGGTGATTCCGCTGACGTGTGGCTTGTAGATATCTGCCATCATGCCGATGCGCATTCTGACCTCCACAGCTACCTTATATGTTCTTCGGGATTCACCTTTGCAAGGGGGTTATCCGCTGCCTATCGTAAGTCAAGCAAGAGGGCCTGTCAAGGTGGGGTATAATAATTAAGTTCATAATGCTTCATCCAATATTTTTCGCCCCCAGTGGGTAATCTAATTAATCAAAGGCAATTTATGGCAAGCGTTCCTTTCAGTTTGCCTCCGGACTATTGGCAGACTTTTTTCCTCGACAAGAAGGACCTGGAATTCCTAAGCACGTATTTATTCGAAAACGAGACACCTCTTACTGAGAAAGAACTCCTCCCGGTATTGATTGGCGAGCGCATTCGCAACGAGCGTGAGACGCTTGTCAATCAGCAGCGCTCAATCGGCAAGGTGTATTTGCCTGAAGGACATTATTCAGTGGGGGAGAGCCTGGTATTTCCTGCGTTTGATTGGAAAAAAGGGAAAATCGTCAATTCACGTCCCGGAGTAAATCCCTCGACGGGTGAATTTGAAGTCCTCGAGGTCGAATTTGAAGGCGGGACTTCGCGCCAGATGGCTGCAGAACTTGCGAATCACAAGTTAAATCGACCGGTGGAAATTTCTGTTGATGACCCGCTTCTCAACCCGGAAAATGTCATAAAAGTTTACGGCTCGGACTTAGAGCAGAAGCTGGATAAAGCTTTATCAGCCGATAATGGCTTGGTTAAAGTTGCAGCCCGTTGGTTCCCACGTGCTCTGATGGTTGATATTAATGTTGGTCAGCTCAACCTCGCCGAGGCGGTTTTAGATGAGGCAGTTGCCGGCAAACCGCTAAACACAACCTCCCTGATCGATCAATTGGAAATCTCGGGGAATGTCAATCCGAAATTGATTGAATTCTCGATGAATTATGCCTTGCAGGAAGATGGGCGCTTTGATGAAGTTGGGCCGTCAGGTGAAGTATTGTGGTTTTTAAAACGCCTTGAACCGCACGATGTGCAACAAATCCCGGCACCGCTGCGCTATATAGATATTCCTTACAACCGCTCCATCCTGACTCGTGAAATGCTGGCTCTTGAAGCCGAATTGGATGATGAACTGGCTGGAAACGAACCTCCCACTAGTGAGGTGAATGAGGTAACCATCAGCCTGAGCTATCCCCACTGGCGGGCTGGCACTTTACCGGTCTCGGCGCGGGTGCGGAGCTTGTTCCCCACTGCATACGAGTCGCCGCGCGTCCGCTTTACTCTGGTTGATGGACAATCCAAGGAGGAAATCCAAGCTTGGGTCGTACGACAGCACGGGTATGTGGTCGGCCTGGGACCACTCTACCAGAAGTATGGTTTGATCCCCGGCAGCCTGATATCCGTGTCGAAGAGTAGAAAGCCAGGGCAGGCGATCGTGACCGCCAAAACCCACCGGCCAACGCGTGACTGGGTGCGGACGGTGCTGGTGGGAAGCGATGGCAGGATTGTTTTTGCCATGCTCAAGCAGAACCTGACGGCCGAGCTAAATGAACGCATGGTCGTCGCCGTTCCTGATCCCTCCGGCGTGGACGAAGCATGTGAGCAGGTTGCCCAACAGCATCTGCCCTTCGACCAACTGGTGGCCGATATGATGCGTGAGCTGGTCAAGTTAAATGTCCAGGGCCATGTGCATGCTCAGGAATTGTACTCGGCGATTAATATTATTCGCCGCTGCCCACCGGGAGTACTGCTTGCTTTCCTGACCAGTAGTTCCAGTTATCGGCATGTGGGTGACCTCCACTATCGACTTGCCGAAACGGAGGCTGAAAATGCCTGAGGTTAAAAAATTCAGCCTGATTAAACCGACCCTACAGACACCTTTCCATATTGATTTTGAGTGGTGGAGTATTAACGATACAAATTGGCATGTTGCTCTCCAGAGCCTCTTATGCGCCCAACATCAGGAAGCCTTTGCTGGTCTGCCGGAGGGTCAGATGATCGATTGGGTGGACCCGGAGACTGCTGAGGTGCGTCAATTGGATGGTATCCAAAACACGCTCATTAATCATTGCGCCCAACTACCCGGGTTTCTTGATGAACACACTGCGCTGGTGGACGCAATTTTCCGTCTGCTCTTGGTGAATGGCAACACACCCATTTCGTCAGAAGAACTCGGTGCACGGCTCAATCGTCCAGCTGACATCATTCTCAAGACAATTGCCGGTCCGCGCGTGTACAAGGGATTGAAACCTTTTGTCGCTTGACCCTTTGGAATACAAATAGCGCTTTCGCAAATTGTCCATGTGCCCCTGTAGCTCAATGGACAGAGCACCTGCCTTCTAAGCAGTAGGTTGTGGGTTCGAATCCCGCCAGGGGCGCTCCACTCATCTGCACTATGTACCTTTTCATCAGGAAAAGGGATGCCCGGAAGGGCAGGAGGAATAAATGACCACAGAAAGGTTCGGAATAGTAAAATTCAGAGGGCAGGATGTCACAGTAATTGGCGAGGATCTAAAACCAGGCGATGTGGCTCCCGAGTTTACCGTCCAGTCTCTCGACTGGGCACCATTTAACGGGTTGGCGAACACACAAGGGAAAATCCGCATTATAACGGCTCTTCTTTCCATGGAAACTGACGTTTGCGATCGGGAGACACGCCGGTTCAATCAGGAGGCCGCCTCCCTGGGGAAGGATATTATCATCCTGGTGATCAGTGCCGACCTGCCTTATACTCAGAAACGCTGGTGCGGTGCGGCGGGAGTGGACCAGGTGACCGTCCTTTCAGACCACATGTCCGCCGATTTTGGCGTGAAATATGGCGTTCTCATCAAGGAAGCCCGGATCCTGCGGCGGGCCGTCTTCGTGGTGGATCGGACCGGGAAACTGACCTATGTGGCTTACATGCCAGCTCTTGGCGAAGAACCGGATTACGCCGAAGTTTTGACGGCGGCCAGGGCGGCGTTATGATGGAGTCCGACGACTCCTGTCGTCGGAGTGCCGCCGAAGTCGGGAGACTTCGGACTCCGGCGAGTCGTAAGGAGGCAGATATGTCTTCACTGCTTTGGAAATCAGACCAGCCGATAGAATTTTCCGGCTTGCGCGCCATCGGCTGGCAAGTCGGCATTCATTCATATGAGTGGAGCCCGCCAACCGACGTTTACGAGACAGACGTCAGTTTCGTCGTCCGGGTGGAAGCGGCCGGGATGCGCCAGTCGGATTTCACTATCAAATCCGAAGATAACTTTCTCGTTATCAGCGGCGCCCGCAGCGAGAGCCCGGAACGACGCGTCTACCGCCAGATGGAAATCCGTTTCGGCGAATTCAGCACGGCGGTTGAATTGCCGCTTGGCGTGGATGTTAGTAAGGCCGAAGCCGATTACGAAGATGGTTTCTTGAACGTTATCTTACCCAAACTCAAACCAACGAATATCAATATCAAAGGTTAATTGCATTTTATGTCCGCATCCCGTTGGCAAACCGGCCCGCTGGAAGTTTTAGACTGGCTTCAGGAATCTGATACCTCGCTGGAGGAACTGTTCCTGCCGTCCATTTTTACGCGCCTTCAGAAAAAGGACGAACCTGACAAGGATCCGGTGAGCAGCGTTCCTATGGAAGGGGAGACAGTTAAGTACCCGGATGTTTTGCCCATTTTGCCCCTGCGCGGCGTGGTCGTCTACCCTCAGACAGCTGTCCCGCTGACCATCGGACAGGCGCGTTCGATCAAGCTGGTGGACGACGTGTCGGGCACATCTGCGAAATGGATCGGCCTGGTGGCGGCGCGTAACCCGGAGGTAGATGAACCAACCCCTGCGGACTTGTATCCGGTGGGGACAATTGCAACTGTCCACCGCCTGTTCCGTGCCCCGGATGATACCATCCGCCTGCTGGTGCAGGGCCTGATGCGTTTCCGGCTGGTGGAATTTGTGCAGACGGAACCTTATCTCCAGGCACGAATCGAGATCGCGCCGGAGACGGTCGAGACCGGACTGGAGATCGTTGCGCTGGCTCGTTCCGCACGTGACCAGTTCGAGCAGATGTCAGGGTTGACGCCCTCCATCCCGCGTGAATTGGTGACGTCCATCACAGCCATCGAGGATCCGCTCCAAACCGCCTACACGATTGCCAACTTCCAGCGTATCGAGTTGCAGGACGCCGAGACTCTCCTCGAACTCGACTCGACGAAAGCCAAACTGGAAAAACTGGTCGACCTGTTGGTGCGCGAGACCGAGGTCCTGACACTGGGTGCCAAAATTCAGAACGACGCCCGCTCTGGAATAGAGAAGGTCCAGCGCGAGTATTTCCTGCGCGAGCAGATGAAGGCCATTCAGAAGGAACTGGGCGACGGCGACGACTCGCTGCAGGAGATCGACGAGCTGCGCAAGAAAATGGAAGAGACCGGGATGCCGGCGGAAGCCAAGAAGGAATG
>JBGOZL010000123.1:0-6309 GCA_041480185.1 Anaerolineae bacterium | reverse complement strand
CCTCCCCACCACTACCCGCTTGCCTTTCCCCTGCTTTTGTCCTAGAATTGAAATATCAATTACAATCATGGATCACAATGAGGCCCAATGTCCGCACCTGACAGTATCCAGCAGCTCGTAAAACGCTTCGACGAACAACGCGCTTTCTACCATTCCGACAAATATAACGAGGTCCAGCTGCGCCAGGAATTCCTTAATCCTTTCTTCGAGGCCCTGGGCTGGGACGTACTCAACAAGCTTGATTTTATCGAAGCTTATAAAGAAGTGATCCATGAGGCTTCTCGAGAGGTGGAGAGTGCTGCCAAAGCTCCGGACTATGCTTTCAGTATCGGGGGCACCCGCAAGTTTTTCGTCCAAGCCAAGAAACCCACTGTAAATATTCAAGATGATATTGTCCCCGCTTTTCTATTGCGCCGTTATGCCTGGTCTGCCGGATTACCCCTTAGCATCCTGACCAACTTCGAAGAATTCGCGGTTTATGAAAGCCACAGCAAGCCCGACAAAAGTGACAGCGCCGCCACCGGGCGTGTGCTGCTTCTAAATTACAAGGATTACTTGTCCAACTGGGATGTACTAGCTGACATTTTTTCGCGCGAGGCTGTCCTCAAGGGTTCTTTTGACAAATATGCTGAAGGGCTTAAAGGCAAGAAGGGCGCCATAGAAGTGGATGACGCTTTCCTGCATGAGATCGAATGCTGGCGCGACCTACTGGCGCGCAATATCGCCCTGCTCAACCCCGACTTGCAGGTGCGCGAATTGAATTGCGCTGTACAGATGACAATTGACCGCATCGTATTCTTGCGCATCTGTGAAGACTGGAGCATCGAGCCCGAGGACCAGTTGCAGAAATTGTTGGAGGGCGCAGGGGTTTACGAGCGACTTTGCCAGGTCTTCCGCCAAGCCGACAGTCGCTATAACTCCGGTCTCTTTCATTTCAGTGCAGAAAAAAGTCAGTCCAGCAGTCCCGACGATCTCACCCTGCGGCTTGCTATCGAAGACAAGGTCCTGAAGGAGATCATCAGCGGTCTTTATTATCCCAGTCCCTTTGTTTTTCGCGAGATCCCTGCTGATATTCTCGGGCAGGTCTACGAACACTTCCTGGGGAAGGTTATCCGCCTTGCTCCTGGGCGTCAGGCGATGGTGGAAGAAAAGCCCGAAATCCGCACGGCAAACGGAGTTTATTCCACCCCCACCTATATCGTGGATTACATCGTCAGGAAAACTGTTGGCAAACTTCTGAAAGGCAAGACCCCCCGACAGGCTGCCAGCATTAAAATTCTTGACCCTGCCTGCGGCTCCGGTTCGTTTCTGTTGGGTGCGTACCAGTATTTACTCGACTGGCATACCGACTGGTATTCCAAACACACTCCGGGAACCTGGGCAGCAGCGAAAACACCCGCCATTTATCAGGTCAAGGGCAGCGGCTGGAAGTTGACCGCGGCCGAAAAAAAGCGCATTTTATTAAACAACGTACACGGCGTAGACATCGACCCTCAGGCCGTGGAAGTGACCAAGCTCTCCCTCTCGCTCAAGGTGCTGGAAGGTGAAAGCCAGGAAAGCATCGTCGCACAACAAGGTCCGCTGAAAGAGCGCGCCTTGCCGGATTTAGGCAGGAATATTCAATGTGGCAACTCTCTCATCGGCCCGGATTACTTCGAAGGGAATATGTTCGCTGATGAAGAAGAGCGCTATCGCGTCAATGCATTCAACTGGCAGGCCGCTTTTCCACAAGTACTCATTGCAGGTGGCTTCGATGCTGTCATCGGGAATCCACCGTATATTAGAATTCAAGCAATGCAGGAATGGGCACCTACTGAAGTGGAATTTTGCAAAAAGAAATATACTACCGCCAGCAAAGGCAGTTGCGATGTTTATATGGTTTTCGTAGAAAAAGGTTTAAGTCTGTTGAACAAGGAAGGGCGGTTAGGTTTTATTCTTCCCAGCCAATTTTTTGCGACAGACGATGGGGAATGTTTGCGAAAATTAATAGCAGAACATCACGCGTTATTTCAATTAGTTGACTTTGGTCATTTGCAGGTATTTGAACAAGCTGCTATGGATACATGCTTGATATTCTTGTCTGGTTCCAAGCAAGAATTCATTGATTATGCTAAAGTGAGCACGCCGCAAGGTGTGGCTAATGCTGATCTCCGTAAAATTAAGAATATATTTACCGCCCTACCCTGGGTGTTTCCAGATGAATAATCTCAAACACTAACTAGCAGGATATTTTTTTATTCCAAGTTTTAATGTGTCTTGTCAACAAGGATTGACCGCGGCTCCAAGGCTCCGAAAGTCACTCGCCCGACCACTGAGTCTTATGGTCAAAGCTGCCCAACACTCTTCCAGCGGACAGCAGTTGCGCTGCTGCAGATGAGCCCACCCGCTCAGAATCACTTTTCATGAGAATATCAATGCGATAAGATTTAGACGCATTGCATCCAGCGGAGCTAAAGACGACTAAACACCTTATTGGGTGTCTTGCGCTGGCAGGAGTAAACGATGCGAAACGTAATTTATGCAATGTCAGTATCCCTCGATGGTTTCATCGAGGCCACGAATGGAGACCTTCGCTGGTCCTATCCCGACGAGGAATTACACAAACACTTCAACGATCGGGAGAGTGAAATCGATATCCACCTGTATGGTCGAGGGCTGTACGAGAACATGGCAGCTTTTTGGCCAACGGCGGATGAGAATCCATCGGCGCCAAAAGTCGAGATCGAGTACGCCCGTATCTGGAAGGATATGAAGAAGATCGTATTTTCAAAGACTCTTCAGCAGGTTGGTTGGAATTCTCAACTGGTCAGCGGGAATATCGCTGAAGAGGTTAACCGGCTGAAGGCACAGCCGGGCAAAGACATGAGTGTTGGGGGTGCGGGAATCGCTTCCGCGTTCATGCAGCTTGGCTTGATCGATGAATATTGGCTTTACTTGCACCCGATAGTTCTTGGCGGCGGCAAGCCGATGTTTCCACACTTGCGCGATAAGATCAACTTGCAGCTCGTAGAAACACGCAAATTTGGTTGTGGGGTTGTTCTACTCAGATACCGACTCACAGACGCTCCTCATTGACAGACAAGCGGCTTCACGAGCTCGTCAGTCACTCGCTGGACCATCAAGTCTTATGGTCAAGGCCGTCTGAAACCCGCTCCTGCGGGCAGTGGCTGCGATGTAAAAGTTGAGCGCATCCGCCACGGATCACTATTGGTGCGGATGTCAGTGCGATAAGGAATCCAACACATTGCGTCCATCGTAGTATCGATGGGTGATCACTTTCTCACCGTCCAAAGTTATCAAAATATTTTGAACTGGTCAGTAGGAGCGAAATGTCAAACAACCCTTACATAATGATTCTCTTCTCATCCATTGGTTTCCTTATCATTCTGCTTGCGCTCCTAAACAAACGGCTATTGCGCTTGATAAAAATAAGGCCAATGAGCGAAGTGTTCACAAATCCAAAATTTCAACGGTCCGCAAAGATTACCGAGAAACTTGGACAATTATTTTTAGTGGTCTTCGGCATAAGCTTTCTTGTTCAAGGGGTTGGTGCACAATTTCTATCAAGCGAAGTAACCTATACTGCCTCGGTGACCATTTTAGGGGCGTCGGGATTGATAATATTGGCTATGTTTATCGTGGTTCTTGCCAATTGGAGTACCAAATGAAAGACAGTTGAGATTATTTGGAACGATTGAATCATTGCATGTGTATTTCAAAGCGATAAGCTATCAGCCGCAATGCGTCCATCGTAGCAACATAAGCAAACGCCGTATTTTTCTGAATTCACCGGAAAGGTCATCACGTGGCCAATCGTCTTCTCTCAGTCTCTGTATCCATGATCTTTATCTTGCTTAACGCCCTCGTTTGGCTTGTATTCGGTGTAATCATCGCTGCCAATGCCCATCCCGCACTTCCAAATTTCCCCCTTCTCAAGGGAGTAATGGCTTTCCTGTCATTTACCGTCGCTGTTATTTTGCTCGGAGTGTTCTTCTTCCTCGTTAAACGTAATCGAATAGCCTATTTCATTGCATTAGGAGTCCTGATTACAACATCTCTCTTGACCATCCTTGACCAATTCGGATTGGCAGACCTTATTTTCCTCATCATCAACATCGTTCCAATTCTCTTGCTCATTAAAGATCGATCCTGGTATTTCCAGGTAACGCCGCACGCCGGGGAGATCTCTTGAGCCACCTAATTTTAGATGAGCACCTGGTTGGGCGGTTCGAAGGGAGTCAGCATGGAAATAATAAAAGAAGCTCTTATTCAATGGGGGGATGCCATGCTTGTCATCATGGAGAATCGCGGATTGTTTTACTCCCCGGTTCTCCATCATTGGCGTGTTAAAAAGTTGGTTGGTGTCGATAAGAAAAATTTTCTCTACGATGGCGCCGATTTTAACATTGCGTTTGAAACCCTACTCGGCCCACATACACCGGAGCGCCATTTAAAGAGCAATGAGGATTAAGCACAAACCAATCGTTGGCAAATTGATCCAGAAGAAATGAAATATGCAATGATGATCCTGGAATTTTCTTCGAGAATCATAAGCTACTTTTCCTTATTCTTTTGTCTTTGGACATTGGTCAAGTCCCCTCCGGGGGTATGGGGAGGGGCGATATGGCTGCCAAAATTGTGGGCCGGCGCCTGGGCTCCCTTTCTCGCCATGCTGGGTTTTATCGGGGCAAATCTGGGCTGGATATCCAAAGATTATTTTACCGTGTTGGCAGGCTTGCTCGCGGCCGCCCTTGGCATACGCCATACGATCATTGTTACCCGACCACTTAATCATTTCGACCGGACCTTCGGGGACAACTGGGAGGATCACATTCCTTCGGATTTAAGAGCGCGCTTATCGACAAAGCGCTATCGGTTGATCCAACCCGTCCCATCCGTTGTCCCCGGGCGACGCAATGTGGATCTCGGCAAGTCCGGTAAAACGGACGAGTCGCTACTGTGTGACATTTGGGAGCCTCCGCGGGGCGTACCTCACTCAGGGTTGGCGCTCATTTACCTTCACGGTGGGCTCTGGCAGGCGCTGGACAAGGATTTCCTGACGCAGCCCTTGTTCCGTCGTCTGGCCGGTCAGGGGCACGTGATCATGGATGTCGCCTACTCTCTTGCGCCGGGAGCCGACTTGAACCGCATGCTGGGCGACGTAAAACAGGCCATCGTTTGGATGAAATCCCATGCTGGCGAATTGGGGATCGATCCAGGTGGTATTGTGCTGATGGGTGTATCAGGAGGGGCGCATCTGGCCTTGCTGGCAACTTATGCGCCGGGTCACCCGGCATTTCAGCCTGTCAATCTGTCAGTGGATATGTCGGTCCACGCCGTTGTCTCGATGTTTGGAATTGCCGATCTAAGCACTTTTTTCCAGGAGTACGCTCGATCGAACCCGAGACAGCCCGAATTCTCATCCCAAATAACCGATGATTTGCTCCCGCGCCTCTTTAACCGCACCTGGCTGGATAAGCTGATGATCCGCACCCGGGCTTTTCCCACCTACCGTTACGGCAACCTGCCCGGAGGCGCCTTACTTCTTGTGAACCTGCTGGGTGGGACACTGAATGAAATACCGGAGGTTTATCGCCAGGCCTCGCCCATCGTTTATGCGGGACCACAGTGCCCGCCCACGTTGATAATTGTTGCCGAAGATGATTTTGTGGTCGATGTTTCTCAGGGCCGCCGTTTACACACAGCCCTTTCTGAAGCTGGAGCCGCATCGATTTATATAGAGTTTCCTAATTCAGTTCATGGCTTTGATCAATATATTGGCGTTTCGCGGCGCGTGGCGCCCGCCGCCCAGGCTGCCACCTATGATATCGAGAGATTCCTTGCGTTGATGGTCTGACGGATCATATCGTAGGTCTTTCAAGAATGGTCCCCCCTGTGAACTCTTTTGCCATTCTCTCCCCTTAATAATCTAATCCACCGTTATCTTTATCAATCCCCAAGGAAAGTTATAATCAACCCCAAGGAGTCCCCCATGTCCCTTAACACATCCCTCATTCGTGAACAATTTCCCTCCCTCGACCGTCCCGCCGTCTTCTTCGACAACCCCGGGGGTACCCAGATAGCTCGCCAGTCCGCCGCTCGCATCCAGCAATATTTGCTCGAATGCAACGCCAACCACGAAGGCGCCTTTCCCACCAGCCGCCAGTCCGATGCCATACTCGAATCCGCCCACGCCGCCATGGCCGATTTCCTCAACGCTGCCCGACCGGAGGAGATCATCTTCGGCGCCAACATGACCACCCTCACCCTCCATATCAGCCGGTCCCTGGCCCGCACCCTCAACCCCCT
>JBGOZL010000122.1:0-6322 GCA_041480185.1 Anaerolineae bacterium | reverse complement strand
GATTTTTCGGGGATACCCATTCCTGTATCGCGAATGGAGAGGGTCCAATCTTGATCTCCCATCGACACCATCATTATCACAGAACCATTTGGGCGATTGTATTTGATGGCATTACTGAGCAAGTTCAGCACAACCTGTTTAAATTTGTCCCGGTCGGCCTCCACTTGCGGGAAAACGGAGGGGATTTTGATCTCGATGGTGATTAATTCCTCGTCTGCAGTTCCCTGCATCGTCTGGCGGCACTCTTCCAGCAGAGAATATAAGTCGAATTTAGTCAGGAGATACTGGACACGCCCGGATTCCAGCCGCGCTAAATCCAGGAATGAGGAAGTCAGGGTATTCAGCCGCAGAGTCTCGGCATGAATGTTGCGAATCATCTGTTCGCGCTGATCCCGTGACATTTCCGGGCGGAGCAAAAGGAAAGTTGCAGTACTGATTGAGGCAAGCGGAGTGCGCAATTCGTGGACAAACTCAGCAATCAGATCAGATTGTTGGAACAAACGCGCATTTTCAATGGCCACCGCTGCCTGCGCTCCCAGCACCAAAAGCAGATCAACATCAGCTTCAGTGAAATTGTCATTGCATTTATTGATAACTTCCAGGACTCCGACGACTTTTTCCTTGGTAATGAGAGGAACCCCCAACACAGACCCGGTGGGGAAACGTGTGGCCTCTTCGATTTTTATATAGAAACGGGAATCTTCGTGAGCATTGGTAATCCGTACCGGTTCACGGTTGGTTACGATCCAACCTGCAATGCTGCCCTCCAGGGGGACTACCAAGCCGCGCATAGTTTGCAAATCGAGGTTGGTTGTCACCTGAAAATTCAACTGGCGCGCGGCATCGTCGTAGAGCAGGATGGAAGCTGCCTCGGCTTCGGTGATATCTGCTGCGGCACGCACGATACGATTGAGCAATACGTCCAGGTCAAGCGTCGAAGCCAGGTCTCGGGCAATGGCAATCAGGCGCCGGAAACCTTCGAGACGTTTCTCGATGTCATTCATTAAATTTTTTGTTTTTCAAATGCGAGGATTGAGTCGGCCAGTTTGGTGAACTGCTGGGCTGTCAGACTATCGGGGCTGGCAGCAAACGCAGTGGTTTTCATACGGGCAGCCGTATAAATTAGTTCTGGTGCGGGGGTAATGGCGACCAGTGGGATTTGCCCGAGGGTTTCTCCCATTTGAGTCATGGTGAGCTGGGTATCCGAGCGAGTTCGATTGACCACAATGGCGTGGATGTTCTGCCGGCTGCCTGTCAGGTCAGCAAGATCGGTAATGAGCGCTCTGGAATAAATGACTGAATTCATCACCGGTTCCACGAGCACAAGCAGGATATTGCATGTAGGTATTAATTTCTGGATTATTGGTCTTAGACCCGCTCCCAGATCGAGGACCAGGAAGGGGGTCAGGTAACTCATCTGATTGACCAGCACTTCCATCAGATTAGAGGCGTTTGCTAAAAGTCCATCCTTTGCCTGGACTGAGCCAAAGAGCAACCTGAGACCGCTGGGTAAGATATAGAGTTTTTCATGAATTTTTTGGCGGGTTAAATTTGACAGGTCGGTAGTTAGGAGTTCGGTTAAGACACTGGGATTGGCTTCACCCAAATCTGGACCTAGGGTGCCCATTCCTAGGCGCAGTTCAGCAACAATAACATTACTTTTGGTAGCGATTTGCAGGGCATCTCCCAAATTGACTGCGACTGTGGTAACCCCCTGGCCGCCGCGGGGTGCAATTACCCCGATTGTCATGGAGGGCTTTTCAATAGGTATCTCCGAGGTGGAGATCTTCCCTTTGCTGGAACGGGCCAGCAGGGCTTTAACATGTGCCCTTAGTTCGGTTGGGTGGGTGGGTTTGGTCAGGTAATCGTCTGCGCCAGCTTCAAAGCCGGTAACCTTGTCGTCGAGTTGTGTCTTGGCAGTAAACATCAGGATGGGTGTGTCAACTGTCAATGCGTTGGCACGTAGACGTTTGGCAACTTCGTAGCCGTCCATCTCTGGCAGCATCACGTCCAATAGAATTAAGTCGGGGTTTTCTGCTTCAGCCTGCTTAAGCCCTTGCGCGCCGTTGGCAGATGCGATGATTTTGTACCCCTGTTTCTGAAGCATCATACCCACCAATTTCAGGGTATCGACATCATCGTCGATGATTAGAATTTTCTCGGCCATGGAAGATCCTCTACATCCTTAAACAAAGTCTAGCATAAAGCAGCTGGAGAGGCAAGCGGGGAGATATGCATTAAGAAATGATATTTACTAATAAATCTCTACAGGGTGGAATAATCGATATAAAAACTATATTTGGATACCAGTCCTATTCTCCAGCGGAGTTTTGATAAAGGTTGTGCTCCAAAATGTAATCGTACACTGCGGGCGGGAGAAAATAGCGGAAAGGGCGACTGTCGACGATGCGCTGGCGAATTTCATGGGCCGCGATATCGAGCAACGGAGCTTTTAGATACCGGACTTTGGCAGAAAGACCGGGGATGATTTTTTCGAGTGCAGGCAAATCGATGGAATCGCCTGGGCGGCGCAAAACACCGATAACCTTAAGCGCAGCCACAAAATCTGCAGGACGGTGCCAGGCAGGCAGGTCACCTAAAGAGTCGCCTCCCATTATATAGACCAGATCTGCGGATGGGTTACGTTTCGCTATGATCTGTACCGTATCCAAGGCATATTGCGGACCGGGACGGTCGATTTCCGCTGTAGATAACTCAAAGCGGGAGTTATTCGATATGGCTAGTTTGACCATTGCCAATCGGTGGATGAGCGGGGTGATAGGTTGCCCCTGCTTATGAGGCGGGTCAGGAGTTAAAATCCAGAGCAAACGATCAAGCCTCAGTTGGGCGTCAGCTTCAGCGGATAATATAAGATGACCAATATGGGGTGGGTCGAAAGTACCACCAAAGAGCCCAAGGAGAGGTGTCATGATAGTAGTATATCATTTCAGAAGTTGGAGTTTGGATGGATATCGCTGGATTTTGATATAAAAGTCTTATGATTTTTTCATCACTTCATCTTATTTTCATAATCGTTGGATATACTGTCAGTATCAAAACCGTTTTTATGGATTTCATGGGTAGAGGAAAAAACATGCTGGTGTCGTGCTGGTTACTTCCACCCAACATGCCTAATATTCCATCGTTACCATGCTGATTCCCTAAAAACATATAAAGGAGATCAAAATATGAAAAAAGTGTGGAAATGGGTGATTGGTATCGTGCTCGGGCTGGTTATTCTTGCTGTCCTGGTTGGGGTAGGATTCTTGATTTGGGGCAACATGCATGTCTATCGCGGCGTAGCCCAGCTTGACCGCGGCTTTTCGCAACGCGGACCTGAAATGATGCCTTACGGCGGATTTGGATATCATATGCGCGGTCCAGGCATGATGGGCTACGGATTGATACCTTTTGGCGGATTCTTCAGTGGACTGTTCTTCCTCGGGTTCCTGGTGCTTGTGGTTCTTGGAATCATCTGGCTGGTTGGACGCGCGCGCACGCCAAAGCCGGTTGCAACAACCGCTGCAGGACTTTCTGCAACACCTGAACCTATGCCAGCTGCAACCCTTAATCCCTGCAAAAAGTGTGGCAGACCCCTGCAAACAGATTGGAGTGTTTGCCCGTATTGCGGCAAAAAAGTTTAACCACTCGAATCAGATAAACAATCTGAATATGAGGATTCAGGCCTCCGAGGAGTAACTCGGAGGCTTGTTGTTTGGTGCCAGGAATTATTCTTGATTTCCTTCTTATGATGAATAAGCCAGGATGACAAGGAGAATGGGAGATATCCATTCATCCCTGCAGGATCTTGGGGAAAGAAGCTTTGCAAATACCCTAAACTTTTTTCCGCATCAATACATTAGGTGAGCCCAGATAAACCATGATAAACTCGAATAGGCTTGAGAAGCCTTACCTTTGGTCTATCTTTATAATGATCAGCGTGATTTGGAGCGCCTCCTTGGGTAACTCGGCATTATTCCATTGTCCTTGCGACGAAAAATAAGATGACAGATTTTCGTTCCGGTTTTATTGCCATCCTGGGCAAACCCAATGTAGGCAAGTCAACGCTGATGAACACATTGCTTGGTCAGAAAATCGCGGCAGTCTCCCCACGTCCGCAAACCACCCGCCGCCGCCAGCTAGGCATCCTGACCACTCCGGATGCCCAGCTTGTTTTTGTAGACACGCCGGGCGTCCATTTCCCGCGGCACAAACTGGGTCGGTTCTTCAACCAGGAGGCTGAGGAAGCCCTGGACGGCGTGGATATTATTCTTTTCCTGGTGGACGCCAGTACCGAGCCGGATGAAGACGATCGTCGAATTGCTGACCTGCTTTCGTTACTGCACAGCAGGCCGGACCTTGTGCTGGGGTTAAACAAAATCGATCTGGTCACCGGTGAAGCGATCGCGATGCGGCGAGACGAGTACGAGGCTTTGGTCCCGGGCACCCCCGCGGTGACATTTTCGGCTACGAGCCGCGCCAGGCTGGACGATTTGGTTGCCCTGCTTACCTCCCGCCTGCCGGTACGCCCGCCGGAGTATCCCGAAGAACAATTGACTGACCTGTACGAGCGTGAGATCGCAGCCGAGTTGATCCGGGAAGCGGCACTCATCTTCCTGCGTTATGAGGTTCCGCATGCCCTGGCGGTCCGCATGGATGAATTCACCGAGCGCGGCGAAACGGGCGCATTCATAGCTGCCACCCTGTTCGTCGAGCGCGAGTCACAGAAGGGCATCATCATCGGGGAAGAAGGGGCAATGCTAAAAAAGATCGGCTCGGCTGCACGCAAGGAAATCGAAGCCATGAGCGGACGCAAGGTCTTTCTTGACCTGCGCGTCAAGGTTTCGAAGAATTGGCGTGATGATGAGGATGCCCTGCGCCGGTTTGGGTATAAAATTAAGAAATAAGCGGGGCACTCTCCCGGTATAAAAAAAAGGAAACCATGCTGACGATATTCCTGGTGATTACGGTGTTGGTCATTGCTGCAGTTGATTGGGCAGCAGTGGCAAAAGGCTGGACGAAAATCGAATATTTTGCCAAACCTGCCACGATGGTGATGTTATTCTTTACCCTGACGCTGGCTGGCGGGTTTCGAGCAACCGCGCTCATCTGCTTCGGGTTGGGAATCATTTTCTCGCTGGCGGGGGACATTTTCCTCATGCTCTCCAATCGCTGGTTCATCGCCGGGTTGGCCGCTTTCCTCCTGGCGCACTTGTCCTACATTATCGGACTGAACACTCCATTCGGGGATGTGTCAGCCCTATGGGCAATTGTCATCGGCATCATCCTGGCCTTGGCAGCAGTCCGGGTCCTGCAGCCCATCCTTGCCGGGTTGCGGGAGAAGGGGCAGGGGAAGCTGGTGGTACCAGTGGCGGTTTATGGAATGGTCATAACGATCATGCTGCTTTCAGCGATCCTCACGATCTTGCGAACTGATTGGAAAACATCTGCCTCCGGACTGGTGAGCCTGGGCGCTATCCTGTTTTATTTTTCCGACATCATCCTGGCAAGGAATAAGTTCGTAAGACCCATCAGGAATGGACGGGTGATGAACATGGTTGCGTATCACCTGGGGCAGATCGTCCTGATCACCGGAGTGATACTACAATTTGGACATTTGCTTAATTAAAATATGCTAAATAATCAAGCAGAACTTGAGCCAGATCCCGAACTAAAATCCTGAAAAAGTGAGCCAGAAATAGCATCTGGCTCTTTTAATTATTCAGGTCTCTACAACCCGACAGCAAACCACTTACCCCCGCTTTTATTTGCATTTCCTTACTGTTCATTGTTTCTTGAATGGCTGGAACCCGGCCCCCAGCGCCTCGTGGGCCGCGCCGATCACCATGAATGCCTGGGGGTCCGCTTCGTGAACAATCGTTTTCAATTGCTGGACCTCAGAGCGGGTGACCACACAATAGAGCACCGGCCGAGTAACGCCGGTGTATGCACCTGTGCCTTCCAGGATGGTCACGCCACGCTCCATATCAGCCAGGATACGGTCCGCCATTTCCCTACATTTATCCGTAACAACCAGCGCGGTGCGGACGGTGCTGCTACCCTCCAACGTACTGTCAACCACCAAACCGGAGACATAGAGGACGATGAGGGCATACAGTGCCTTCTGCCAGCCGAAGACAAATCCCGCAGCCAGGATTACCAGGGCATCGGTCAAAAGATAACTTTGAGTCATCGGGATGGCGCGCCAGCGATTGAGGATGCGGGCGAGAATGTCGGACCCACCACTGGTGCCCTGAGCCCGGTAGACAAGCCCATAGCCTATTCCACTGACCACGGCTCCGTAGAGTGAATTGAGCACCAG
>JBGOZL010000121.1:0-6324 GCA_041480185.1 Anaerolineae bacterium | reverse complement strand
CCCATGGCAATCAGGACCACAGCAGGATGACGGGTACGCAATTCACAATCCAAGGGTGTTTCGTTCGGCTGACACTGGGTGTTTCCGGCTGCCAGCCCGAACATGGGATCCAGGACCGAGCTGATCCCCAGGCCATTGGCGGCGGTGACGCTCTCTGTGATCATACTATTCGAAAACCAGGTCACCGTTTGGTCCAGTCCACTCGGGATGGCATATTTCCCATTGGCGAATCCGCCAAGGAAGGTGGCGGGAGTCATCTGGCAGTCACCGACCTTGCTAAAGTCATGCAAGTCGAGTGCCGGGTTTTTTATTGCATTACTAAGAATGTTCTGGGCATTTAGAGAAAGATCAGGGCTGACGGGCCAATCGCGCCAGTAATAAGGTTTCAGACGGATATCGGGTGTGGGAGAAAGTGAGACGGTTGGAGAAAGGATTTGGGTAGAGATCGGTGAAGGGGTTGGTAAATTCACAGTCGTCGGGGTGTCCGTGACCACTATTTCACCGGGGATAGCTGGAGATGAGGAATTGGTTGATTGGGGTTCCGGTTTTGGGGAGGTGCCTGAACAGGCAACAAAAACAAAGGCAATTCCAATGATAGGAAAAACCGATATTGCGAACTGGATCTTAGATCTTTTCATGAAGGCCATGAGAAACCCTTTTGCGTTTAGAACATGCCCTTTCAGGTGCAATTATACTCAAGGTGGCAGAGGCTCTAGAGGGTGCGCGTCGGTGTTAGTTTATTTCTCGGAATAAAACATCGACGACATGAGTCGTCGATGTGGCGTGCGGGCGGTTGAGCCGACAGCCGCGCAGGAACAAACAACCTCCTCCGATTTCCCATTTCTCCTCGAGGATTATTTCATTACTATGGATGGCTGTGGCTGCTCGAGATGGGAAGTTAGTATCCTTCCATCAAATACCCCCGTTGTTTACGAATTTTACCTATTTCAAAATAATACTTGGTGAGAGCCAAAGGAAAAACGCAATGCCGATGCAAATAAACCCGATTATGAACGAGATTGTTGCTGAGCGGTTTTCTTTTGGAAACAAACTGTAGCCAATTAGCAATACCCCCGCAACAATGAAGAACCACAAGAACCACACAGGAAAAACGTGCATTGAGGACTCCTCTCTCAATATATGCTTCCTCATAATATTATCGCGCAAATTCTCATTAGTTGTTCAATGAACTAACAAAAAAGGGGGAAAAGGCACAGAGTTCTAGAAAAACATGCAGATGGGGTGGCAGTAGATCCGGGGGTACTGGTCGAGGTTCCGTGGCATCAGCCCACAAAGCGTAATGGGTGATCCTCGCCCAACAAGACTCAGAGTATGTGAACTAGAAAAATTGGATATTGGGCGGACACAGTGCCCTTCTACGACGTGGGTGCATTCCCAGCAGGGATCATATGTCTCCTCCCCCCCACAAAATAAATATTCAACGACTGACCCTAAGGGTACCCTGGGCCCCCAAGGGGGGCTGTATCGCGAGGTACGACATCCCTAAAAAGCGGGACGATGGGTTTCCCATTCACCCAGCGGATGTTCGGGGGAGGACGCCATAAAGTCGTTACTACATGATGCTTTGCGTGTTAGCTAATAATCCTAGGCAGTTTTGACTTTACGCAGGGCAAGAAGAGCGAGCAAATTGAATGCCACCGCGCCAAGCACCACAGACCAGAATCCCCATAAGTAAAGGCGCGGAGCCAGAAGGTCTCCGAGAGCACGACCAAGTGAGAGGGAGGCCACGTTGAAGGCCATCAAGGTAGCACGAGCCGACGGGAGGACTTCGGTCATCATGGGGATGATGCTGACCAGGGTGAACTCGAAGGTAATATAAAAGAAGAAAAGACCCACCAGGGCGCCGGCCTCGGTGCGCCCGATGAAAAACAGGAGCAGGGCAGCCAGGCAGTTGGCTGCAAGCCCGAGGCCGATGGCACGCGGTTTGCCCAACCGGTCGACGAAGGCTGCCACAAGACCCTCCCCACAAAGCTCAGAGAGTCCGATCACGGCTGAGGCCGCACCTAGAGCGGCAATCTGCAGACCGAATGAGTCCTCCAGCCAGACCCCGAAGATCAGGTTGACGACCTCGTTTGCTGCGCTGGCTAGCAACCCAACCGCCAGCCCCGCCAGAGCGGGGGTGAAGGTCAGGACAGTGCGAAAGTTTGTCGAAAAGGTGGGGTTATCAGCGGCGGGCAGCCCGTCCTTCGGCAGCATCCAGAAAAGACCGACGAAAATGAGCGCGCCCAGCACCGCCATAAGTGGGAAAGGGGCCATCCAGCCACTGCGGGCGATCAGAAAACCCATGAGCGGGATGCCGAGGACGAAGGCCAGCGACCAACCAAACTCTGTGACAGCTATCGTGCGACCGCGGCGGGCATAGGGGATACGGTCGCCCAGGTAGGCTTGCATGGAAGGATCGAAAATGTATTTGCCAAGCGTGGAGAGAATGATGGATAGGACCAGAGCCGGGAAGACCGGCCAAAAGACCACGATGCCTGTCCCGAGCGTGAAAAGTCCGATTCCGAAGAGCATTCCGAACTTGCGCCCCCTGCGGTCGGCGACCGTGGCGGCAAACGGGCCGACTGTGCCTACCAGGCTGCGAGCGGTGAGAGCATAAGACATGGAGATGAGATCGACGCCCACGCCGCGCGCCAGCACTGCCAGGAAGGGATAGACCATGCGGTGCAGTGTATTGAAAACGGTACGGGTGATCGTGAAGGCGACAATCTGCGAGACAGCCCCGGTTTCAGGACGTGGAGCGGAAGCCTCCATTTCATGAGGGGGCGAAGCAGCCTCACCCCCTGCGCGGGAGGCAGGTCCGGTTTTCGAGTGAAGCTGGGGAGTTGGTTTCAACGGGAAAGCCACCAGCGGGTAAGGAACCAGGCTGCGATCATCGTCAGGAGGATAAGCCCAATGAAAAACAACTCCAGCGATAGAATCCCGGAACCAAAGATCGGGGATGGCGGCGGGTGGAGAATATACCCAGCCTCTTTTAAACTGATCCACAAGGCGACAAAGAACAAGACATTAAACAGGGAGGTGAAGGCAGGCCTGGCCAGCAGTGTCAACCCGATTTGAAGCACAACCCCGGTGATGGCAAAGATGACGGCGAGACGGAAACGCGGCTCGCTCAAAAAAAGTCCGTTCCAGTTGGCTTCCATAGCCCAGACCGAGAGCGGCAGATCGATTACCCAGAAAAAAAGACCAGTACGTCCCAAGGCGGAGGACCAGTGATGCAACCGGTCGCGCCGGGCCAAAATACCCAAGAGTCCGACAAACGCGGAAAGCCCCAGCGCTGCTTCGGCTGTCAGCACCCAGGCACCATGCAAATACACAATGCGCACATCCGAACCGAGGGATTGTTCCTGAGGGCCGAGAGCCGTCAGGCCGGCGGTGGTCAATACAGCAAGGATAAACCAGAAGAAGGGGGATTTCAAACCAGACACGCAGGCTATTGTACCCGATTATGAAATCCAGGACATGACCTTCTGGTTGACAACCCAGGCCCCGTTCACCTTATCGAGCAGCACAAAGTAGCCAGCCCCAGCAAGCCAGTGGCTCATGGTGCCAACGTAAACCAGCGCCTGGTCAAAGGTATTATTGAAACCAACCTGCGAAATAGTGGTGATGCCCGGAGCACCAGGATATTGTTCATAAAAGAGCTGCCACCCGTCTTGATTTTGATTGAAAAGTTGGGTCATTTGGTCACGGGTCAGGAGAACGTAGGGGGTGCCGAGGTCCATGCGCGGGCCCACAGGATATGAGGCGCCGTTGCGGACCCGGAAACTGTCCGCGGTGTCCGCGTCAACGCCGTGCATGTTTTGCAGGATATTGTCAAGGATGGAGGCGGTATCCCCTACTCCGCTCGGGCTGGTGGCAGTGGTATCCATGATAACGAAACTCGAAGACGAATAGAGACTGTGAAGAAGAACAGCATAAACAGCCTGCTGCTCGAGGTCAATTTGTCCAGAAGAGGGCGTGGGAGCAGGAGAAGGGTTGCTTGCACAAGCGGCTAAAACTGCGGCGAAAGAAACGATAAGTAGTTTCTTGAACATGGCTGCCTCGAGGAGGGAACCTATCCTTGCGATTATAACGAATTGTAATTGGATTTGTTCTCCTCTCCCCTGAAAATTGGAGAAGTCAATTTTACGAGCGAACAATCATCTTCATTATGGAGAACATAAAGAGTAATACGAAATGCTTTGTTTACTCCGTGAAATCCATATTTCCCCCCAGCTAAACGTTGAGGTATACCCCTTGCGGGGCACACGTGAATCCACCAGCCCAGTGTTTCAGCACTATAAAGCGGGCTTGTATTAATTCGCTGAACCCTTTATGCTTCCGCCAAGCGTGCCACCTTTCCCTGTACCAAGCAGGGCGGCAGGAAGGCGCAGGCGGCTGTGACGACGGTGCCAAGGATAGCCCCAACCAAGTAACCATAAACCTGAGGAAAATTGAAAGCCGAGACAATCCACAACGGACCAATGAACAGCCCAAAGGCGAGAGGCAGGTAGAGCATTGTCAGGAACTGCCCCAGGCAGCCCAACCCGCCCGCAGACATTTTACGCGGGTCTTCCCAGTTGAAATTAGCCCCCAGCACTCCAAATGCCAGCTGGATACCATTCATGCCTGCCAGACACATGACGACAGCAAGCAGGCTGTAAAAAAAACCGTTAATGTGGAGCTTCTGTAATACTGAAATCCCGACCAAGAATAACAATCCCAAAAACAGTGTGGGCAGATAGGCCACAAGGAACTTGGCCATCAGCATATGACCGGGACGCAGCGGGGCTGCTTTCAGAATCCAGTAGTTTTTGCCCTCGGATGAAAATGCCATTCCCGAAAGTCGTCCTATCAACCACCAGCCGACGAACAGGGACATGCCGATATTGCCATAGGACAACAGCATCCGGAATGAAGTCATGAACCAATCCGGAGCCTGGCCCTGTCCGGCGGGCGGTTGACCGCCAGTACGGAGGAGAATAAACGAATAAATGACTCCGAAGATGAGCGGGGAGATCAACTGTGACAGGTTGCGCAGGTCGCGCGTGAGCAGCAGGAAATCCTTCCAAATGATGCCGCGGATGGGCGCGGGGAGGAGACGTCCCAGACCCAAGGCAGGAATTGCAGCAACAGCGGCTCCCGGAAGGGAGGCGCCGATTGCCGTGACCGGATGCGCTGCGCGGAGCTTTTTCTTCCTGCGGACTACAACCTGCATCCCCGCCCAGCCGGAGTAATACCAGCGTTCAGCAGTCCCCAGGGCGACCATGAAAATAACAGCCGACAGTCCCAGGGTAAGCGATACGAGCAGAAAACCGGTCAGCCAGCGGCCCTCGCCGAGCGCCACAAGCCCCTGACCAGCCCAATTGAGAGGCAGCCAGGGAGTGTTAAAGCGCATCAGCTGCGTGAACATATTACTGACTTGCGCGCCTGAGACATTTGTGGAATGCCCAAAAGAGTTAAAAATATTGCCGGCCTGCGAACAGGTGAGGGCCAGTATTGCGCCGATAAAGCCAAGGATCTCCGCTGCGCGCCGGGCAGGGAAGACGCGCGCCACCAGCATGACCAACAGCGCCGAGAGACCGGCAGCTGCCAACGCCAGCGCGATCATGGTCAGCAGGACAAGTGGAAAGTAGAGAATGGAGTAATGACTGGCGAGACCCAGGCCTAAAAGCACCGGAAGACCGAAGAGGGCGATCAGCCCAAAGTTGGGCAGAACCGCCTGCAGAAGCTTGGTGACGAAAACCGCCCGGATGGGCACTGGCGAACTCAACAGGAAATCCATGTCACCGGAGAGATACAAGGCCTGGAGAAGCACACCAAAGCTGCTCAACAGGATACCGAGAAACAAACCGGTGAAAATCAAGACCGGTACTGCCTGCAGGAAGGGGGTTACATCCGTACCAACATATTGCGTGAGCTCGGGGGAACGCAGAAAATTGAGCAAAATCCAACTCACGAACAAGATCATCCCGGCAAAGGCAAGCAGCCCAAGGACAGCAACAACCGTGAGTATCTTGCGGATGAGCTTGGCGTGTTTAAAACCGTTGAGGCTGATCAGCAAGCGCAGGCGGATGAGTTTCCAGACCGCGGGCAGGAAGCGACCGGAGGGAGGGGAGGCGAGCGTAGTCATTTCAAAATCTCGGCGATCTCGGCCTCCTCAGCGCCACCGGTGAGAGCGAGGAATATATCTTCCAGGCTGACTTCGCCAGCCTTGCCAAGGGAGCGCAATTCGTTCATGGTGCCCACTGCAACCAGGTGGCCCTTGTCGATGATGCCGATCCGGTCGCACATGCGCTCGGCAATCTCGAGGATGTGGGT
>JBGOZL010000120.1:0-6350 GCA_041480185.1 Anaerolineae bacterium | reverse complement strand
TGTGCTCACCGGCCAATCGTTTGACCTAGCCCCCGCCGACGGCAAGCTTTACGCCTTGCGGGATGTTACCGGGACCGTGCAGTCCATCCCGTTGATTGCCTCGTCAATAATGAGCAAAAAAATTGCCGCGGGTGCCCAGGCAATCGTACTGGATGTCAAAGTGGGCATGGGCGCGTTCATGGAGACTCTCGACGAAGCCCGCCAACTGGCAACCTTGATGACAGACATTGGCAGGTTGGCGGGGCGGAAAGTAGTAACGTTACTTTCGGACATGAACCAACCGCTCGGCCAGGCAGTTGGCAATTCGCTGGAGGTAATCGAGGCCATCAATACTCTCCATGGGCACGGCCCATCAGATTTCGTTGAGCACTGCCTACACGTGAGCGCGCATATGCTGGTACTGGGAAAGCGTGCCAGGGACCTCGAGACCGGTCGCCGGATGGCGGAAGAAGTCATCGCCTCTGGTGCGGCATTCGAGAAGTTCCGCGTCCTAGTCCGCGCCCAGGGAGGGGATGTGTCTTTTGCGGATTATCCTGAAAAGTTCACAAAGGCAAAATATATCGAGGTGGTAAAGGCCGACCGGAGTGGAACCTTGTCCCAGGTAAATGCGCGCACAATTGGTGAAGCATCAGTGTCATTGGGCGCGGGACGTTCCGTGAAGGGTGACCCGGTGGATCATGCGGTAGGGTTCATTATTCATCACAAAGTTGGGGATCTTATTAAAGCTGGTGAAACGCTATTCACCATTTATGCCAACGACGTAATGAAGCAGACCGCTGCCCGGGAAAGCCTGCAGGGAGCATTTGGATGGAGTGAAAAGCCGGTCACCCTCCTGCCTCTGTTCTATGAATAGCCCGGTTTAGATGAAGTATTGATAGATAGTACAATAAAATGGAATTGCATTATATAAAAGATTAGTGCATAATAGAGCCAGGAGTACGCCATGTCCAATGTATCTCTGCGTGTATACAATAGAGAAATTGAAGCCATGATCGAGGGCGGACGACTCGATGAGGCGGTCGCTCATTGCCACCATATTCTTAAAACCTTTCCTATGTACGTCGAAACATACAGATTGTTGGGGAAAAGTTTCCTCGAGGCCAGACGATACACCGATGCAGCTGACATTTTCCAACGCATATTAATGGCTGTACCGGATGATTTTGTAGCTCACGTAGGGATGAGCATCATTCGCGACGATGAAGGCAAACTCGATGATGCCATATGGCACATGGAACGCGCATTCGAAGACCAACCCTCCAATACAGCCATCCAAAACGAGCTCCGCCGTCTTTACGGACGAAGGGATGGGACTGAACCACCCAAAATCCGCCTGACCCGGGATGCGCTCGCCAACATGTACGCCCAGGGAGAACTATTTAATCAAGCCATAGCAGAAATACGTGCCGTCCTTGCGGAGGATACCAACCGACCCGACTTGCAAGTCATGCTAGCGCGGGCATATTACCGGGCTGGGCAAAAAGTTGAAGCAGCCGAAGTGGCTGCCAACCTGCTCAAGAAATATAATTATTGTGTGGATGCTTTGCGAATCCTGGTGGACGTGCTTCCGGAAGCGTCTAAAACTGAAAACACCCAGGTTTATCGCCAGCGTCTGCATATGCTCGATCCATATTCTTCATTCGTCGCCGGCTCCGTCTTCAATACCGATCAAGTTAATGATGCATCAGTTAATCTGGAGCGAATGGAATACGTTTCAGGTGCAGTGCCTGCTTCGCCACAACCGAATTGGGCTTCGACATTGGGGATCAAGCTGGTGGCCGAAAAACGAAGCGAGCCGGCACCAGATTGGTTGACGACCGAAAAACCCGTTCAAAGTCCTGTCGAAAAGCCCGTTGAAAAGCAAGTTGAAAAGCCAGCGGAAAAAGCCGAGATTCCTGAACCGGTTTTACCTCCAGAAGAACCAGCATCCTCTATTGCCACTGACAAATCCGTGCCGGAGTGGATGCGCACCGCTGGTTGGAAAGAATCAGCCGGGAACGTTCCGGAAGAACCAATTGAACTGGATGTACAAAAACCTGCGGAACCACTGGAAAAAGGAGATATTCCAGACTGGCTCAGGGCAATGGCACCGCAAGGAATCCCCGTGGCGAGTTCCGCTCCCGAACAGGTTCCAACAACACCATCTTCAACCAGCAAGGGAGATATTCCCGAATGGCTCAAGGGGTTGGGGACTGTCGCTGCGGTGGAATCTATTCCAGAACCCTCGCAACCCCCGGCTGCTCCCAAGGATACGAATGTATTCCCCGAGTGGTTAAAAGAAATGGACGCCACCGCTGCTTCGGTATCCCCCGAGACAATACCTGAAGAAAAGCTAGAACAGCCCCTTACAGAAGAAGCACTTTCGCCTACCCCGCCTGCACCACCTCAACCTGTCGTGCAAGAACCCACCGAACCCCAGGGCAATGCACCTGGCTGGGTGGATGAAGATGTGCCTTTCCAACCCACGGGTGAAGCCAAGCCACTTAAAATCGAAGATGATGCCATGGCCTGGCTGGAAAGCCTGGCAGCAAAACAAGGTGCAAAAGAAGAAGAACTTTTAACCAAGCCTGGTGATCGCACAGAAGAAATGCCCGATTGGTTGCGTTCGACAAATGAACCGGCTGTGTCTCCGGTACCTCCAGAACCAGTTCCTTCAGTGGATGAAACCCTCCCATTAGAACCGTTTTCTCCACCAGCCGGGGGTTTGGGGGTACAAACACCCTTGCCTCCTGAAACCCCACCCATTAAACCTACCGAGGAAACTGTCCAACCTCTATACATCCCGGTTGAAGCGGAGGCCCATGAGGAGGAATCGTTAGCGATTGAAGAGAATCCCAAGCCGGAAGAACTTCAACCAGAAACAAAGGCAACATTCGAAGAGATTCCACCTGTCATAGCTTCGAAAAAGGAACCCCAACAATTCATTGCTGAGGAGGATTCGGATGCCTGGTTGAAAGGTTTAATGGCCGGGGAGAACCTCCAGCCCGATGAATCACAACCTCTGGCGAGTGTTCCCACCGAACAACTACCAGTTGAAAAACCTGCCGAAGAAATACCACAGCTGGTCCCTTCAGGAGTCGATAAAGAAGCTGGCATAACTGAGTTGACTACCGGGCAGATCACCCAGCCGGAAGAAATCCAGCCTCTTGCCACCGCCCCGGCTGAAGAAATCCAATCAGTGACACCACAGCAGTTTCCTCCAGGAGTCGATAAAGAAGCCTGGATGGATGAGATAACTACCGAGCAGATCACCCAACCGGAAGAATTACAGCCTCCTGCCACCGCCCGTTTTGAAGAAATCCTGCCCGAAATACATGCTGAAGTGACACCTCAACCCTTCACTGAGGGCGACGATAAGGAAGCATGGTTGGAAGGGATTGCTCCCAAAGAGAATATCCCACCCGAGGAATTTCAACCCGAGCCAACTGCCCCCTCTGAAGAAATCCCGCCCGAAAAACCTGCTGAAGAAACCCCTGAGCCCGTAGCTTTAGGGCTGGAACCTGATACCATGCTGGAAGGACCGACACCGATCGGGCAAAAACCCATAGCAGAAGAATTACCACCCGGTGCAATTGAACCGGGCGAAGCTCAACCCAAGTGGATGCAAACCCCAGCGAAGGAACCTATCGTTTCGGATAAAACTCAAGTCCCTGAAGTTCCATCCGCCACCCCGGAAGAAGATATAACAATTACCTCGTGGCTGAATAAACATGACGTTGAAGACGCGCTGGGGAAAATCCGGACAACCACCCAGGAAGCTCCATCAAAGGAATCAGCAAAGGTCGATTTACCCGATTGGTTGAAAGAACCTGAACAGCCCATTGCTCCGGAAAACGCGTCGGAACAACCGAGCATCCCAGAAATTGGTACCAAACCGGATGAAGGATTACCGGAATGGTTAGGTCAGCCAGTACACCCTGCCGATACGGATATAGAAACCGTTCCTCCACCCGACATCACTCCTGAGCAGGAAATGCCTGCCGGGGTGGATGAAACAACCCCGGTAACAGAACCCCCGGCGCCAACAACCCCCGGAGAATGGATATCTGCGGAGGAAAAACCAGTTCCGATTCGGACCCTTGAGTCAGCTCCAAAACCAGCCCCCATTCCCGTTGAACCTCCAATTCAGCGCCAAATACTCGGAGGAACAGGGATGCTATCACGTGTCCCTCTCGAGGATAAGGATGCTGGGATTCTGGCGGATGCGCAAACCCATTTGGATGCAAAAGAAATAAAAGAATCCATGCAGATATATGCCAAGCTTATCAAAAAAAATCGACTATTGGATGAAGTTATCCACGATCTGCGCGAAGCGATCTACCGATTCCCTGTGGATATCAGTATTTGGCAAACGCTGGGCGACGCGTCCATGCGGGCTAACAGGCTGCAGGACGCACTTGACGCCTATACAAAAGCTGAAGAACTATTACGCTGAAAACCACAACAACAATTTATTTGGATATTTACGTTTGAATGGAGTAAGTAAAGGGGGACGCGGGAAGGCTTCGGTTGCCCGGCATGGTAAAATCAGATCTCGAGATTGATCTTCTCGAGATCAATTTTTGAAATGGAGAAAAATAATGGAAAGATCCCTCGTGCTTGTCAAACCTGACGGAGTCCAGCGCGGGCTGATAGGTGAAGTTATCGCTCGACTCGAACACCGCGGGTTGATGTTAATTGCAGCAAAATTTTTAACTGTCTCCCAGGAATTGGCGGAAACGCATTATGCGATCCACAAAGGCAAACCCTTTTACGATGCTTTGATTAAATATATTACCTCTGCGCCAGTTATGGCAATGGTCTGGGCAGGGCCGAATGTGGTTGCCGCCATCCGCCAGACCATGGGCGCCACCCGACCCACGGATGCTTCTCCCGGCTCCCTAAGACATGATTTTGCATTGGAAATCGGTCGCAACCTGACCCATGCCTCGGATACCGTTGAGAATAGTGAAAAGGAAGTTGCGCTTTGGTTTGAACCCACTGAATTGATCGACTGGAAACGTGAAACAGATCGGTGGATTTTTGAGAATAATTAGCCCTTTAAGAGGACATCTATTGTTGCATGGTCTTTTTCATCGGCCGGTTTAATATCAGAACACGCGTCAATGTTTGAATGTCATACTATAATTACCATGTCCCAAAATAAATTATAAATCTCATCAACCATTGCAGAAGGAGTATCTCATGAACGAAGATCTTTTCAAGAAAATGGCGCAAAGCGTACTAGACGGGGATTCCGATGTGGCAGCCGCTCTAGCCCGCCAGGCAGTCGAAGCCGGTATAGACCCGCTTGAAGCCATAACCAAAGGCTTTGTCGTAGGGGTCAATACGGTGGGGGAAAGTTTTGCTTGCGGGCAGGCCTTCCTGCCCGAACTTGTGATGGCGGGGGAAGCTATGAAAGCCGCGGTTGCCACCTTGGAACCTGAAATGCAGAAGCGGGGGGTGCAGCGAACGATGCTGGGGAAGGTCGTCCTGGCAACGGTCGAAGGCGATATTCACGAGATTGGCAAATCACTGGTGGGGACGATGCTCTCAGCCTCGGGTTTCCAGGTCTATGATCTGGGGGTGGATGTACCAGCTGCCAAGATTATTGCCAAGGTCCAGGAAGTGGGCGCGGACCTTGTAGGTTTAAGCGCTTTGTTGACCACCACAATGGTCAAGCAAAAGGAAGTAATCGACGAGCTGGATAAGCTGGGCTTGCGCAAGAAGGTCAAGGTGATGGTGGGTGGTGCGCCCGTGACGCGTGATTGGGTTCAAAAGATCGAAGCGGATGGATACTCCGAAGATGCCATCGGTGCGGTCGGCTTGGCAAAACAACTGGTGGGCGCCGCCTGAGCGGACATAGAGCCAGCCATGTCGAAAACGATCCAGTCCATCACCAACCCAAAACTGCGGTTGGAAATATTAACGCCTCAGGAAGTCAAAAAAATTCATGACGCAACACTATGGATCATCGAAAAAGTAGGGGTGCGTTTCCCCTCCAAAAGGGCACTTGAAATTTGGGCAGCCCATGGCGCCGCGGTCGACCAAGAGAAAATGGTCGTGCGCGCCAAGGGGGAGCTGATTGAAAAGGCCTTGAAGACCTGTCCGCCAGTCTATTCCCTGGCGGCGCGCGATCCGCAGCAGGATTTATCACTGGACGGCAACCACGTCTTTGTTGGAACGGACGGCTGCGGCGTGGAAGTTATCGATATAAATACCGGCGAGCGCCGGGTATCCCGTCTGCAGGATGTGCGCGACATTTCACGCATTGCGGATGCGACCGAGCAAGTGGGTTTCCACTGGGTGCCTGTTTCGGCACAAGATATGCCACCAGAGACACGCGGCCTGCACGAAATCAAAGCAATTTG
>JBGOZL010000119.1:0-6372 GCA_041480185.1 Anaerolineae bacterium | reverse complement strand
CCAGGGATGCCAGCTTGTAGACAAGCCAACCTACCGCAGCATCTAGTGCAACAAGAAGCATAAAACGCCCCAATTGAGGAAATACCGGTGCCGAAGAGGAATCCTTCTTTTTTTGGGGGGCTTGCTTCATCAAGGCAGTCATGCTATCACCTCCTTGTATTCATCTCGGATACAGGGAAGAAAAGAAGGCCGGGGAATTGTCCCCGGCCTTCTTCCAAACAAATAGGTTATTTGGTTGTCACTAGTTGAGTTGATGGATCGTAGGTGAAAGTCACCGCACCATCGGCGGCCAATTCCAGTTTGTAGTTAGGCCCATCCTGTTTGCCATCCGAACCGTAGTTCACAGTCCAGGCACCATCCATGGCGACTTTGTACTGATAAGTGCCCGCCGGCAGGCTCACGGTGAGTGTATAAAGTCCAGTATCGCCCTTCTTCATGGCGGTCGTCTGACAGGCAGGATCCCAGGTACCGCCGCAGCCAGCCTTGTCCTGGTAGTCTCCAGGCAGGTTAACCATGCCAACCAGGGCGCCAGCGATCAACGAGCGAATCTGGGTCCCGGCATCCTTCATGGCAGCATCGGGTGCCTGCTTGCCCGTTATTGCCAGGGTGATCCCATTATCCGCTGCAGTCCACACGGAACCCATCTCGGGGATGTTTGGCATCGGGATGGCGTTAACGCCAGCCTGTCCCATCGCTTTCAGGTCAGCATCATCTGTCTTATCAAGAACAGACTTGAACGCTGACGGACGATTCCCAGCCTTGTAGAGCTTCTGCATCAGGTCATCGGTGGCGATGTACTCGGTCAGGAACGCCTGCGCCAATAATACATTCTTGCTATAGGGGTTGACGAAGAAGCCCTGAACACCACTGAAGGGAACGCCGTTATCGGGGAAACTGGTAGCTACAGCATAGTGTACGCCGGATTTACGCATACTATCCAGTGCCCATGGGCCGGTCATCAGGAACGGGATCTTGCCGGTCTCGAACATTGATTCGGCGGCTGAGGTGTCGAGGGTGTCGGGAACGAGGCCATCTGCGACGGCCTTCCTCATCCAGGTGACCCCAGCAATGAAGCCTGCGCTATCAATCCCAACATCCTGGGGATTCCAGGCCCCACTCGCAGTCTTGCCGAAGACATAGCCACCATTCGCAGTCCAGACCGGTAGTGCGTTGTATAGGGGCCCGGCGGAAATAGCAGTGGCGAAATCAACTTTACCTGCAGCTTTAAGGTCCTTACCAATTTGAAGCAGTTCGTCCCAGGTTGTGGGCACTTTTTGAACGAGGTCGGTGTTGTAGAAGAGTCCCAGGTTCTCCGTGGCATAAGGAACACCGTAGAGTTTTCCGTCTGTATAGGTGAATGCTTCCAGAGTGGACGGGACGAAGTCGGCTGCCTTGGGGCCCAGATCGATGGGTGCGACGAGTCCACTATTGACCAGCGCCCCCAGCCAGTCGTGGACGCCAATGTAGATATCGGGACCTTGGCCGGCTGGTACGGCGATGATCACCTGGGAGCGGATATCCTGGACTACGCCAAGATCATTGACGACGAGCTGCACGTTGTATTTCGCGAGAAATGCATCTGCCAGTCCTTGCAGGATTGGTGTGCGAGTGTCATCAGCCCAGATTGTTAAGGTGCCCACAGGTGCCGCGGTAGGGGGTACTTTTGTGGGGGCTGCAGTGGGAGGGGCTGAAGTGGGGGGCGCTGATGTCGCAGGGGCTTCTGCGGTGGCGGCTGATCCGCAGGCTGCCAACACGAGGCTCATAACAACAATGAGCGCAAATAGAGATACTGATTTTTTCATGTTTTTCTTCTCCTTTTGAAATACAGATTTTTTATGTTGGCGGTGATGAGCATCGCCAAAAGAAACACGAAAGAAATCCTGATCGTTTATTTTTGGATTATGGAGAAACATCGTATGTAATTTTGCTTACCTCCTGGAAGTTATTGTCGATAAACCGGAGTATCTGCTGTTGGTAAAAATACGGCCAGGACGGATATGAAGTTCTCGTATTTGAGGGGATGCAGCAGGCAAGCGTCCGCTCCCAACTCGCGGGCATCAACTTCGTCAGCGCTAGAGGCGCATACCAGGATCGGGATCTCTTTCTTCGAGAGGGTTTCCACCAGGCTGTGTGCCGATTTTAATATATCCGGCGAGGAGAAGATAATGACTGAGGGTTGCAAATGGTCGATGTTTGCAGGGACAGATTCCTGAAATATCATCCGGCATCCGCTTTGCTCGGCATAGCGCCTGAGCAAATAAGCCATCCGTTTATCATTGCCGATCATTAACAGCACGGATTTTGCGGCAGGCGTCTGTATGATCATTATATCTCCTCTGTCGGGATCGGGATAGCGTGATTCCTTTCAGACATTATCATTATATGGGGATATCCCACTCGAATCTTGTTTTTGAGCGGGATGTTTTTGGCAAATTCCGAGAAGTTCAGTGTGCTGAGAGGTATGGTTGGGAGTACTAAAATGTTGTTGGCAATTCACCCAGAATGTGGTCGAGGAGGCTGCCGTCAGTTTCGATGCGAGCATAGAAGAGCCACTCTACTCAACCAACCGCGATTGAATCGAGACCTTGTTTGTACTTTGAGAATGGCATAGTACAGGGAGGAGCCTAAGCTTATAATCTTCCGAAAAGTCTGACATGCCCACCGTGCGCGTCGCTGTCATTCAGATGGACCTGCCGCATGCTCACAAAAAGAGAAAAGAAGAGGGATATTTCGACGATTCAAAGGGAGATCTGAAATATGTAAGAGATTCCATTTATGCAAATAACTTTAGTTGTTACCTATATAGCTAGACTACAATTTCGAAAAATGCAGATATAACCCACTATAGCTGATCCCAACACCCTTTTTCCGAATAATCAGGATATCAACAATACCTGAGTGCGATCTCCGTTGCATACCGAGAGCCCTTGCAGTAGTCCTTCCACAGCTTCCATGCCGGAATCATGCCCTACTTCAATGGCTGCTGTGGCAGTTTTGATCAGTTGATCTGAACTCTCCCCCCTGCAGATCGCCTCGGCTAGGGCAGCCAGCCGGCTTGAAACCTGCCCGCGGGCAGCATGAACCAGGTATGTACGGCTGATGGAATTTGTCCGCTGGGAGAGGCGGGTAACCGCCTTCCCTATTCCAGTCAGGAATCGGGTGCGCTCGATCCATTCACCGGAAGAGCACCACAACCCCGCCAGGTAGCCAACCAGGAAATCGTCTCCGGCAGGGGTCAGACCGGAGCCAAGGCCGATCAGCGAAGCGATCACCCTTTCCACCCCGGCAAGATCACACCGGCGAGTAGTCGCTACCAAGTCGGGTACACTTTCGTCCATCCTGCGGACCTCGGCAATATGGCAAGCAGGTAATCCTATCCTGGCATGGGCTCGCCACTGGTCGAGCTCTTGCTCGACTATTTGACAGGCAGCCGAGGTAGATGGACTGTTCATGTTCGCGGCGAGAGCGAGTAGGTTGCATTTCCATCGGCGCGCCATTCGAAGGTCGATCGTCAGGGGAGCATGTTCGCAGCGTAGGATGCCGTCCCGGCAGGTGACACTTTCTTTGGTTCGTAATCCTTCGAACGAAAAACCATGCGGTGTATTTAGACGGATCCCCTGGGGCAGGTCAGCTTCCCCGCCCGCAACCAGGGTGAGGAGAAGGCTGCCTCTCAGCAGCTGAAGGTTGGCAGCTGAAGTGAAAGTGCTGTGGACCTCGGCGTCGAAATTACAACGAGGCACTGCATAACCCATACAGGCTGCTTCCAATTGGATCATTCCTTATATTTCCCAAGACACGGTCCAGGCGTACAATCCCAGATCGTGTCCATGATTGACATACAGCAGTTCTAATAGATCGGCTCGAATTTCAGACCATAGACATCTTCACCAAACTGCATCCGGACCGGCTCCCAACTGGGACGCACCTTCATCCCTAATTTCAAACGCTCGATCGAATCAGCTTTGATCTGCCCCATGGCTTTGACTCTATTTTCAAATTCAGCAATTCCTAAGATCAGGAAGCGCTGGTCAAATCCCCACGGTAGGTTAAAAATTACCGTAAAGGTGAGTAACCTGGCGTTACCTCGTGGTTTGATCTGCTCGAACTCACGGCTTTTACAATCCAGACAACGGTCGTGGTAGGGATAATGGATCCGCCCACACTTTTTACATCGGAAGGCTGTGATGGCAATTTCTTTTTTCATGGCTCTACCCTCTTCAACACAAAAGAGGTGACATTGTTCCCGAATCCGCCAAAATTGATCGTTAATCCGTGCTTGGCATTTTTTACCTGACGATTTTTGGGTAGTTCATGCCGCAGTTGAAAAACAATATCCACGATCTGAGCCACGCCGGTTGCCCCCACTGGATGGCCGCGTGCCTTCAAGCCGCCGGAAACATTGATGGGGATCTGGCCTCCGAAGCGGGTTTTACCCGCAACGGCGGCTTTTCCTCCTTCCCCTTTTTTAAAGAAGCCTACATGCTCACTCTCGGCAATTTCCAAGATCGTGAAAGCATCGTGTAACTCAGCCACGTCAATGTCCCCTGGCTTGAGTTTCGCCATCTCAAAGGCCTGCCGGGCAGCCAGCGTGACTGCCTTCAAATCCGTCGGATCTTCGCGCTCTTGTAATGTGTGTGTATCAGTGGCCTGCCCGAAACCTGCGATCAAGACAAGCGGCTTGGCAAGCTTTTTGGCCATCTCAAGCGGACACAAGATAAGTGCTGCGGCTCCATCGCTCACCGGACAGAGATCGTACAGGTGCAGCGGATCTGCAGCGGTGGGATTGTTAACGACTGCATCCGGACTATCGAAGATGCCCTCCCGGTCAAGAGTCATCTCGACGTGGGCGTAGGGGTTCAGTGCGCCCATCTCCTGGTTTTTCAGGGAGACAGCGAGCAGGTGCTCACGGGTCACACCGTACTTTTCCATGTACAACCTGGTAAACATGCCCCCCATGCCAGGCAGAGTAATGCCATACGGATATTCGGCCTGAGGATGGGTCATGGTTGCAACAAAATCGGTAGCCCGCCAACCGGTTATCTCACGCATCTTCTCGCCGCCGACCACCAGCACATAGTCGTAATAACCCGAAGCCACGGCCAGGAGCCCGTTTTTCACAGCGGATCCACCTGAAGCCGGGCCATTCTCCACCACATCAGCGGCAGCTGGCAGAAGGCTGAGGCGGTCGACCAGCGAGCTGGCAATGGATGTTTGGTGCTGAATGATTCCAGCACCCATGTTCCCGACATAAACTGCACTGACGGATTTGTCCCCCAGACCGGCATCATCAAGGGCTTTCAACGATGCATATGCGAGCATGTCCATCAGGCTGTCTTCATCGCGACGCCCAAAGGGGATCATGCCTGCGCCAACGATCGCAACGTCTCTCATTGTCTCACCTCCCTTTCAACCCAGCGATACGCTCGCGGATGGTATCGTCATCAGCGAACTTGATCTCCGCCTCGGCCTCATCGAGCAAGTCTTGCGGCACCGGTCGGTCGCCAACCACCAGGCGGGACTTGGCCGCAAGGTAGATCGCCCGCGTTAGACGGTACGAGTCACCGCCACCCAATTCGTGCGGGATATTGGTCTTTTCGAGCGGATATTCGATCATCCACCGCCGAAATCCGATCGGACTCTCTGCCACGATGAGAACATCATCTTGCCCCAGGTAGTCCATGTGGTACTCCATCTTGGCAGCGAACAGGTGCGAGCCAATGCGCAATCCGCGGTCGATGGCCAATGTATGATAGCTCATGCCTACCTTTTCTGTCTCCAATCGGCCATTTACCACTCCCACCAGGTAGCCATCCACCTGCCCTAAGAGGCAATACTCGCTTTTCACGCGGTAGCGATACCAGGCCAGCAATTCACCGTAAAGCCTGGCGCTGACGATGTCATAATAGTCCCGCTCGATGTAAAGACAGGGATGGACAGATTTCAAAATAGCGGGCACATCCTCTCGGACAGCCTGGCGTACGACCATTTTCTTGCCATTCGCGAGGATGATAACCTTGGGTGGATAGGGGGACATTGGGAGTTGCGCCGGTCGCAGGACCGCTTCAAGTTCCATATCTAATGGCATATTCTTCACTCCTGCTTCAGATTTGCCTGGCTGAGCTTTTCTATGGTTTCGACATGTGTGGGATTAAAAGCATCGCCAAACTTCGTTTTCTGCATACCGGCTTTTCTCTTTAACAGGCCAGCATACTCCTTGTCTTCTAGGATCGCTACGCATCGCCCGATGCATGATTCACCGTCCACGAAGCGCCAGGGGAAGAAACCGATTTGGACGCGACGATTTACAATCAAGTCGATTTCGCCGCCGATGCACTCGGCGTGGATGATGCCGTAGGGGAACATTTCCAGGTG